>JBARXP010000043.1:0-16948 GCA_049647405.1 Elainellaceae cyanobacterium
AGATTCAGTCGTCTCACGAACCAATGAGGAGGTCACCAATGAACCGTGCATTGCACTGAACAAGCTGCCGCCGAAGACGCCTGCTACACCCAACATGTGGAAGGGGTGCATCAAGATGTTGTGCTCAGCTTGGAACACGAACATGAAGTTGAATGTACCCGAGATGCCGAGAGGCATACCATCTGAGAAGGAACCTTGTCCGATGGGGTAGATCAAGAAGACTGCCGATGCGGCTGCAACAGGGGCAGAGTAAGCAACACAGATCCAAGGGCGCATACCCAAACGGTAGGACAGTTCCCACTCACGGCCCATGTAGCAGAAGATGCCGATCAAGAAGTGGAAGACAACCAGTTGGTAAGGGCCACCGTTGTACAGCCACTCATCGAGGGAAGCTGCTTCCCAGATGGGGTAGAAGTGAAGACCAATCGCGTTCGAAGAAGGCACGATTGCACCGGAGATGATGTTGTTGCCGTACATCAATGAACCTGCAACAGGTTCACGAATGCCGTCAATGTCAACAGGAGGTGCTGCGACGAATGCGATGATGAAGCAGATGGTTGCAGTTAGCAAGGTGGGGATCATCAAGACGCCGAACCAGCCCACATAGAGGCGGTTGTCGGTGCTGGTGACCCAGTTGCAAAACTGATCCCACAAGCTGGCGCTGCTGCGCTGCTGTAGTGTCGTTGTCATAATGAGATAATTCCTTATTTGTTCAATAGAAGCACCGTTGGGCGCTTCATCGAGTGAATGTCGTATGTATGTCTTCACTTTAAGGGAGATGTTGACTTTTGTAAAGTACTTCTTGGGAATGGGGTGTCAGCAAGATCTGGAAAAAGCTACTCAAGGTCTTACATGGCAGGCGTTATAGACGAAGACGGATTTCCCTACTCGCGATCGCCCAATTCTCTCATTAAGTTAATAGTGGTGAGTTTGTAACAGTTCTTTGCGCTGCACGTTCGAGAGAAGTGCTCTGCTCATGGAAAGCTGCGGATTCATAATCACCAGCAACTTATATCTTGGGGAGAAAGAGTCATGCTATCGCTAGCGACACTTGTACTGTTTTTGTTTGGAGTGGTGACAATTTTGATTCAGTTCGGTAATGTCTGACGCTTGTTTATCGTGGAACGTTTAGCACGGAGCGTTCAGAGAGGAGTTCTTTCGACATAACGTGACGCTTTACTGTAAAGGTGTTTAGTTATTCTCTGGGCTTCAAAATCACCAGCGTCAAATCATCAAAAATCGTAGCTTCTCCGACATGAGCCAGCACATTTTGAATCACGGCTCTGCGAATTGCATTGGCATCAGCATGGCGGTTTTCGATCAGCACCTGGTAGAGACGGTTGAGCCCATATTGTTCGCGCTCAATGTTGACGGCTTCGGTGATGCCGTCGGTATAGAGCACCGCAACGTCGTTAGGCTGGAGCTGAACACAGGTTTCATCGATAAAAGACGAGATATCAGACTCTAAACCGAGGGGAAAGCCCAAATCAATTGTGTCAACGATCTCGATCTCGCCATTTTGACGCACAATGATTAGCTCTTCATGCTGTCCGCTCAAGCGCAAGACACCTGCTTCATAATCTAGCAGGGCGATCGTCATATTTTTATAGGACTCCATTCGACGAGTGTTGTCGTAGATAGTGCGGTTTACAGCATTGAGCAATCGAGCGGGGTCAGTCTCGCCACTAGCAAGCAGCGCCCGCACCGCAGTTTGCGCCATCAGCATCACGACGCCACTTTCTAAGCCGTGCCCTGTAACGTCACCAATGCCAATGCGGACATGCCCTTCTTGTTGCCAGACATCGTAGTAGTCTCCCCCCACTTCTGTGGCAGGTTCCATGAACCCCGCAATGTCGAGTCCGGCGATCGCCTCCAATTCGTTTTCGGTGGGCAACATCATCTTTTGCAGCCTGCGCGTAATATTCAGCTCTGCACTCATGCGCAAATTATCTGAAGAAAGCTGCTGATTCAGCTCAACAATTTCGGCATTGGCCTCTTCCAGTTGAACCGTGCGTTCTACGACTCGTTGTTCGAGGGTTTCATTGGCTTGAGCTATCTGTTCTTGGGCTTTCTGTAAACGGTGCTCGCGCAACTTGACCTGCTGAAACATGCGCTGAAACACCCGTGCCAAACGCCCTAGCTCATCGGTGCGAATGGCGATCGCCCCTAGACTAGATGGCTGAAACGTATCTGCCTCAACGGCAGTAGCCGCTGCTGTTACCACATTGACATGTTCAAGATACAGTAAGATGTCATTCGTTTTTCGCTCTAACGCGTCAATCACCTGGTTATAACGTCGTGCAATGTGGCCGACCTCCGTAAACGGATTGGCAGGCACCCGTAAGCTCAAATCTTGAGTCTCTGCCTGCTCCTCCATCACCTGAAACAGGTCATAGATTTCGGTCTTGGCTCGGTGCTCTGACACATTGAGCCCCAGTTCTTCAGCACGAGCGGAGACCCGTACCGGAAAGAACCGATCGAAGCCTGACAAGATCAGCCAGGTTAACCCAAAAGCCCAGACAAAGCAGGTGACAATGCCCAACGCCTGTACCCCCAGCAGTGCTGGGCGGCTGAGGCTCGTGCCAAGCAGATCCATCTGCCCAAACAGCCCGACCGACAACGTGCCCCAGGCTCCAGCCGCACCATGAACGGCGACAGCATCAACAGCATCATCAATGCGCCATTTTTCAAGCATTCTAGACATCAGCAGCATGACTGCACCGCCCATGCCGCCGATTAAAACCGCGCTGGAGGTCGAGACGGCATGGCAAGATGCGGTGATGGCCACCAGCCCTGCGATTGACCCATTCATGACCAGCTCGACTTCGATATGGCGATAGCGGAGAAAGGTTAAGGCTCCGGTGACCACCATGCCCGATGCTCCGGCAATCATCGTATTCATAATGATGCCCGCTACTTGAGAGTTGAACTGAAGCGTACTGCCGCCGTTGAACCCAATCCAGCCAAACCACAAGAGCATCACCCCCAACACCGCCATTGGCAAGTTTGCCCCCTGAATCTTTTGGGGCGGGGCTTGATCGGGAAAGCGATCGCCACGGGCACCGACCACCAGCAGCGCCGCCAAGCTCACCCAGGCTCCAGCACTGTGAACCACGGTCGAACCTGCAAAGTCAATAAAGCCAAGCTGACCCAGCCACCCTGACGAGGTGCCTGCATTGAGCCCATTCCAGGCCCAGTTGCCAAATAGAGGGTAGATGCAGCCCGACACGAGAACGGCGATCGCCAGATAAGCCACAAACCGCAATCGCTCGGCCACGGCTCCTGAGACGATAGTAGTGGCCGTGCTGCAAAACATCGCCTGAAAGACGAAAAAAGCGACAACATCAGGCTGCCGACTGGCATCAATGGCAAACTCACTGGTGCCCCACCATCCCGTGGCAGAAGCTCCAAACATCAGCCCATAGCCCAGCAGCCAAAACAGCAGCAGCGAAATCCCAAAATCAGCCAAATTCTTGACTGCGACATTAATACTGTTTTTAGAGCGGGTCAGGCCAGATTCTAGGCACATAAAACCTGGCTGCATCAAAAAAACTAACCCTGCGCAAACCAGCAACCAAAGCATAGTGTTGTTTTCAGGTGTGACGAAATTCTGTTGCGAAATTAGAGCCAGCATACAATATATAATCCGTGCAGAAAGTAACCCGTGCAGCACACAGCAACGATTCAGCGCGGATAGTCAAAAGCCGCCCTAAAGATTGCCAAAAAAAACGCCCACAAAAATGAGCGTATCGATAATGTAGTGCGAAAAGCCCACAACATTATCGATACGCAATGCTTTTTAAGATGCCGTTTTTTTCCTGATTGAATGGGGAATAGATGGGGAGTAGATGGCGAATAAATGGCGATCGCCATCTACTCCAAAGAACTAGGACAACACCTCTGAAAAAGCAAAATTAGGTGCAGCCAAAACATACACCGTTGAAGGAAGGTCAGCGGTTCGTGCTTGCATCGCTTCGTAGTAAGACTGAAAATCTTGCTCCGGTTGGGCAATGCCTAAAAACACCATGTCAGCTCGGCTTGACGATGCTCGAAGCACCTGATGAAACGATCGCCCTGCGGCCACCAAGACCTGGGGGTGAGCATCAACGCGCAAGGTTTGAGCCAGGGTTCTCAGGTTATCCCGTGCAGATTCTGCGCCTTCTTCGTCTTTTACCATGAGTTTGAGATAAATTTGTGCCGATCGCCATTGAATCGAGTCTCGTAGCAGATCAGCCAAAATCAGCATCAGCCCTCCATTGAGGTTTAAGCCTCCCCACCAGACATCGATCTGGCGGGGAGGGGTCGCAGGGCGGTTTTCGTTCTCCCTAAAAATGACAACATTCCTTTCTGACTGATGCATATCTGCAATGAACTGGCAGTAGCGATCGCGGTTTTCAGTCGTGTCGCTATCGCCAAGCACAATCGTGTCGGGAACGAGAGACCCCAGTCCATAAATCTCTACCATTCGCCGTGCTCCCTCAAAAGGGTTAGGAGCCGTCAGCACCCTGACCAACGCTTGCACTCCCCGTTCTCTCAGGTAATTGCTAATGCTCTTTTCCATCTCTTCTTGCTGGATGATGCTGCGAGAGTCGTTCGGCAAAATGCTCGTCACCGTAAACAGACCGCGATTGTGGTTAAACGCGTCAGCCAGCTCAATCATTCCCCACCGCCGCATCGGAGCCCCCGCCAACACCAGCATGTTGGGCCGCCAATTTTTCATATCAGCATGGTGTCCGAGCTGAAACAGACTCGTTCTCAACAACATCATCCAGACGCCCCGGCGGACATCTCCCCAAGTGCTCTTCAGCTCTCGCTGCTGAATCCATAAGAAAATTAAGACGACGATCACTGCCGAAGCCAGCGTCGCCATCGGGTTAATCAAAAACATGACCGCTAAACAGGCGATCGCCCCCAGCGCAGACAGCGACCAATGCACCTGAAACAAAGGACGAAAGGAGGGGCTGTTTAAAAATCCTTCAACGCCAGCCGACACATTCAAGACTAGATAGGTCGTCAGAAAAAACATCGTCAGCACCGGGGCAATCAGGTTTAAATCGCCAACCGAAACGGCTAAAACCACGACCCCTAAAGTAATTGCCGTACCAATACGCGGTTCATCTTCAGGGCCGCTACCCTTGCCCAAAAAACTGAGCCAGCGCGGCAACACTCCATCTCGTGCCAGAGCCTGCAAGATGCGGGGTGCGCCCAAAATGCTGCCCAATGCGCTAGAGAGAGTCGCGCCCCAGACCCCCAGCAAGATTGCAGGCCCCCAAAACGCAATGCGCTGCATAATCAGCGGATCGCTCGTCAGCGTTGTCGCATCGGCACGGGTGGCCAAGAAAAAAGGCAGCAGCATGTAGATGACGTATCCCGTCCCCACTGCGGCGAGGGTGCCTCTCGGAATCGCCCGCACCGGATCTTTCAAATCTCCCGACATGTTGACCCCGGCCATAATGCCCGTCACCGCCGGGAAAAAGACCGCAAATACTCCCCAAAACGGCTCGCCACCCGACGTTCCCCACATTTCGATTTGAGTCTCTTCGAGGGGAGAACCAAACGCAAGGGAAACGAGAGAAAGGGCGATCGCCGCCATGATGAAATATTGAGCGCGAATGGCAACCTGAGCCGAGGTCAGCGCCAAAATAGCAATCGCAATCGTAGCAATAAGAGCGACATAAGTGGGGTTAAATCGCCCAAATGCACTGACCACGCTTTCTGCAAAACCGATGGTATACAGCGCCATCGACAACGCTTGGGCAAAATATAGCGGAATGCCAACGGCTCCTCCGGTCTCGATGCCGAGAGAGCGGCTAATCATATAGTAGGCACCCCCAACCCGCACGACTCGATCGGTGGCGATCGCGCAGATTGAGAGAGCCGTAATCAAAGTGATGCTGACCGAGAGGGTCACAATAATGATCGACCCAAGCAGGCCGACGTTGCCCACCACCCAGCCAAAGCGGAGGTACATGATGACGCCCAAAATGGTCAGAATAGAGGGCGTAAACACTCCACCAAATGCCCCCAAGCCAGATGATTCGGGCTGCGTATTCGAGGCGGTTATGGGGGAGGCAGTATCGGAGGATGGAGAAGGCATATCGTCACCGGATCAGCAGACAAGATCGCCATCATGGGCGATCGCCCGTCTTGGAGACTTCCCTCTCAAGAGATAGATTACTTCACTACGGTTTCCACCGTCATCGAATTTGGCGTGGAGACGCAGTTGCTTTGACATTCGATCAGAATCAGCTGACCTCTATTGCCAAAGATCCTGAGAATTGCCGCTGTTCCTCTAAGATGCCAACAGTTCGAAATGGAACCCCACAAGTAACAGCAATAAGCTCGCAATCTTGGTCGAGCGATCGAGAGAAGGGTGCTCTAAAACCCATGCGATCGGCTTAATAAAAAAGGTATTGATAGCCAGTCCACAGAGAGTCAGGCTGATCACTGAGAAAACAGTAAATAGCGGAGCAACGGAAATGAGTAAACAGACGTAAATAAGAGTGAATTCTATTAAGAAATCCCAACCGAAAAAGTATAGCTTTGCGGCAATGATAATGAAGACCGTTAGCAGAAAACAAATGACATGATTCAGCAGATCAAGTTGAGAATATTGACGCTCTGATTTGGCTCTCAAGGGTTCATCAGTAAACTCTTTCAAGATTGTTTTACGAAGAATCACGAGATACCAATCAAAGCACTGTTTTAAGAACTGAATCAGGGTCGTGGGTGTAATGGTGCTTTGTAGAGATGTGCCGAAGCTGCGAATCTTTTCAGGGCCAATGATATCCGCAATGATGGTAGCCGCGCCCAAGACCTGCATCAATTTGCCGATGCGCTCCCACCACAAAACGCTGATTCCCCACAGGATGGTGTTGGCAGGCAGATCCCCAGAGAACCAGATTTTCCAGGCTTCGATCAGGCTAACATTGTTCACGTCATAGGTTTCGGGTTTCTTTGGCAGACTGAGGTTGTATCGAACTGGCAAGAGGCTGGGTGGGTTGTGCTAAGTAGGTAGCCCTAAATAAATGATGCCGTAGGGTGCCGTTAGGCGGAGCCGTAACGCACCATTCTATAATGCTTCGATGCGTTACTGGCTATCTGGCGCGACACGGCTAAAATAGTGGGATGAAGTTGGTGGGCTTGAGGTTATGAAGCTCAACAATACCAATCTTTTTGTTGGGTTCGCTATCGCTTAACCCAACCTACTAAATTAACTGTGTCGCACCACCACGAACGTCAGGCGGAGCGGTGCGTTACGGCTCCGCCTGACGACACGCCCTAGGGTTGTAGGAGTTTGGCTAGGGTCGTCTGGGTATCTGATTCGTAGAGGTGGTGCAGGTGCTGTGTCACCGCCTCTACAAATCGGGGCGACTGGGGCAAACTTCCAAAGATCTCCGTCAGGCTGAGCAGCGGCATGGGGTCGCTGCCGCCAGACTGCGCCCGTTTTGACAAAGCATCAGCCATCGGGTCATCTATCGGCAGGTCACGCCCCTGATCATCTTTGCCGTTGAGGTAGCGAAACCAGGCAGCGACGGTGAAACTCATAAAAGTCACCGATGCATTCTGCGCCAGCGTTTCGTAGAGGGAACCGAGCATCCACTTGGGCAGCTTGGCCGAGCTGTTGAGGCACAGGCGCGACAGCTGATCGCGAATTTTGGGATTCGAGAATCGCTCGATTAGCGTCTGTTTGTACTGCTCAACATCAATGCCGGGGACAGGGCTCAGGGTTGGAGTCACTTCATCCATCAGCTTCACGATCGCCTGCTGAATCTGGTCGTCGGCCATGGCCTCGTGGATATAGGTATACCCCTTAAGTGACCCTAAATAACCGATCAGCAAGTGGCTGGTGTTGAGCAGCCGCAGCTTCATCAACTCGTAGGGATGCACGTCGTCGGTCATCTGGACGCCGACGCTTTCCCAGTCGGGGCGGCCATTGCAGAAGCGATCTTCGACCACCCACTGCAAGAAGGGTTCTGCTACCACGGGCCAGCCATCCTCTAGGCCAAACTGATCGGTGACCATTTGGCGATCGCCAGGAGTGGTGGCAGGGGTAATCCGATCGACCATGCAGTTAGGAAAGGCGACATACTCCGCAATCCAGTCTCCCAGATCGGGATCGTGCAGACGAGCAAAGGCGGTCAGCATTTTGGCCGCAACATTGCCATTACCCTGAATGTTGTCGCAGGAGAGCACCGTAAAGGGGGCAATGCCCTGTTGTCGCCGCCGAGCGAGGGCAGCCGTGAGGAAGCCATAGACTCCATAGGGCTCGTCGGGATGCTGCAAATCGTGCTGAATGGTTGGGTGGTTGGCCTCAAATTCGCCGCTGCCCTCGATGACGTAGTAGCCCCCTTCGGTAATCGTCAGGGTGACGATGCGACATTGGGGGTCGGCCAGAGCGTCAATCACGGCCTGACGGTTATCGGGGGCATACAGGTATCGAGTGATGGAGCCGATCACGCGGGCGGTATCGCTATTGGGCGACCGCTCCACCAGAGTATACAGATTGTCTTGAGCCGCCAGAACGTCGCGCATTTTTTGGTCAAATTCCAGCAGCCCCACGCCGCAGATGCCCCAAGTACTGCCAGGGTTTTGCGCTAAATAGTTGTCTATATACAGCGCCTGGTGCGCCCGGTGAAATCCGCCAATGCCAATGTGGACGATGCCTGAAGAGACAGCGCTGCGGTCATATTGGGGAATTTTCACCTGAGGCGGCAACTGGGAGAGCGATCGCTCATTCAGCTGGGTGATTGATCTCATGGGGGAGCGGCTGGGACTGCTGGACGGGGTCAAGTGGCTGTTCATCAGATTGAGTTATGGGTGCAGGGGTGTGTTCTAGGGCGAGGCGATGGCGCTCGGATTTGGGAATGGCCCAGCCTTCGCCATCAAATAAATGGCATAGGGTGCCATCAATATGAATGGGGACGTGATCGCGCACCTTGGCACGGCTGTCGCCATCGGTTTGGACGATGAAAGTCTCGCCTCCGGTGACCCGCACGTAAAGGTAGGTTGCGCCGCCCAAGCGTTCGACGACCAGCACTTCGCCTAGCAGCGTGGGGTTTTCGGGGTCAATGCGCAGATGCTCGGGGCGAATGCCGAGAGTGGCGCGATCGCCCACCATCAGTTTTTTCGGCTGCACCGGAACTGTGACCACCGCATCTCCCGGCAGGCGCACGGCGGTAGCCGAATCTTGTACCCCCGTGGTGGTTACCGACAGAAAGTTCATCTTGGGTGAGCCGATGAACCCAGCCACAAACAGATTGCGGGGATGGTGATATAGCTCTAGGGGAGAACCGACTTGCTCAACTACACCGCCCTGCAACACCACGATCTTGTCTGCCAGGGTCATGGCTTCGACCTGGTCGTGAGTGACGTAAATCATCGTGGACTGAAGGCTTTCGTGTAGCCCCGACAGCTCAATTCGCATCTTCACCCGCAGGGCCGCGTCTAGGTTCGACAGCGGTTCATCAAACAAAAAGACTTTGGGATTGCGCACCAGGGCACGACCGATCGCCACCCGCTGCCGCTGGCCGCCGGAGAGCGCCTTGGGTTTGCGATCGAGCAGCGGCTCTAGCTGCAAAATCCGCCCGACTTCTTTAGCTCGCTCATATCGCTGGGCTTTGGATACGCCAGCCAAGCGGAGGCTAAAGGCCATATTTTCGGCTACGGTCATATGAGGATAAAGGGCGTAAGTCTGGAACACCATTGCCAATCCGCGCTTGTCGGGTGACACGTCGTTCATGCGATCGCCATCCACCAGCAGTTCGCCAGAAGTAATGTCTTCTAGCCCTGCAATCATGCGCAGCAGAGTCGATTTGCCACATCCCGACGGCCCCACAAAGACCACAAATTCTTGGTCGTTGATATCGAGATCAACGCCTTTGATCACTTCATGGTCGGTATAGGTTTTATGGATGTTTCTTAAGGTGACGGTTGCCATAGGTCGCTCACTTGTATAAAGAATTAAAAATGCAATCGCAGGGGAGATCCCCCCTGCCCCCCTTAAAAAGGGGGATCGGAGTCTGGATTGAAGGGGAGATCCTCCCTGTGCCCTTAAAAAAGGGGGATCTGAGTCCGGTTCAAAGTCCCCCTTGTTAAGGGGGATTTAGGGGGATTTAGGGGGATCGCCAAAGTGGGTCAGTAGCTCCCCAACCTCCAGGTGCGCCAACGGTCTACTTCACGGCACCAAAAGTCAAACCGCGCACCAGTTGTTTTTGGCTGATCCAGCCGAAGATGAGAATGGGGGCGATCGCCATGCTAGAAGCGGCAGACAGCTTAGCCCAAAACAACCCTTGAGGACTGGAAAATGACGCGATAAAGGCCGTCAACGGCGCAGCATCAAAGGTGGTGAGGTTCAAGCTCCAGAAAGCTTCGTTCCAAGACAGAATGATCGAGAGTAGAGCCGTGGAGGCAATTCCTGGCAAAGCCAAGGGCAGCAGCACATAGGCGACTTCTTGATAGGTAGACGCGCCATCCATGCGGTCAGCTTCCAAAATTTCCTTGGGCACTTCTTTGAAGAAGCTGTAAATCATCCAGACCACAATCGGCAGGTTAATCAGCGTGTAAATGATGATTAGACCGATGCGGGTATCCAGCAGTCCCGCTTCTCGACCCAGAATATAAATGGGAACCAGCACCCCCACGGCGGGCAACATTTTGGTCGAAAGCATCCACAGCAGCGTGCCCTTGGTGCGCTTTGTCGGGAAAAACGACATGGCGTAAGCCGCTGGAATCGCCAGCAGCAGCGCCAAAATGGTCGCTCCCAGAGAAATGATGATGCTATTCCAGGCGAAGTTGAAGTAAGAGGCTCGGGCTTGAACGTCTACGTAGTTTTCTAAGGTGGGCTGAAAGAAGATTTGGGGCGGCGTCGCCACCGCCGCTACTTCAGTCTTAAAGCTGGTGATAAACATCCAGAAAATCGGGAAGAACAGGAGGGAGGCGACCAGCCAGCCCAGCAGGGTGATCCACCAGGGGGGAGAAGTTGTACGTGCCATATCAGGTGTCCAAATTACTAGCAACACTGCGCATCAAGAAAATCGCCACGATGTTAGCCAGCACAACGGCGATCAAACCGCCTGCCGAGGCTCCGCCCACGTCGAATTCTAGTAGCGCTTTGAGATAGATGTAGTAGGCCAAGTTGGTGGTGGCGATGCCGGGGCCGCCGCCCGTGGTGACGAAAATCTCCGAAAAGATGGTGAGGAAGAAGATCGTCTCGATCATGGCGACAACGGCGATCGCCCGGTTCATGTGGGGCAGCACGATAAACCGAAACAGAGCCATCGGTTTCGCGCCATCCATGCGAGCCGCTTCCATCTGGTCGGTGTCGAGCGACTGAATCGCCGTCAGCAAAATCAGCAGGGCAAAGGGCAGCCACTGCCACGACACAATGATGATGATCGCGATTAGGGGAAAATCGGCAAACCAGTCAATGGCTCCCAGACCCAGCCCCCGCGTGATTTGGGCAAATAGCCCGTTCACCGGATGCATCAGCATGTTTTTCCAGATCAGGGCGCTCACCGTTGGCATTACAAAAAACGGCGAAATCGCCAGCACACGGGCAATGCCCCGGCCAAAAAACTCTTGGTTAAACAGCACCGCCAGCAGGGTGCCGAAGCCAATGGTAATCGCCAGCACCGACACCACCAGCACCAAGGTGATGCCGATAGACACCCACAGAGCCGGGTCGGTGAGAATATAGGTGAAGTTTTCGAGGCCAGCAAACTCTCGATTTTCTGGCAGCAGCAGATTGTAACGCTGGAAGGAAAACCACACCGCCATCGCTAGCGGCACGATCATCCACAGCACCAGTGCGATCACCGATGGAGCCACCAAAAATAGAGTGGGGATGCGCTGATGCGATCGCACCTGATCTTTTGGCGGCGGTTGCTGCGGTCTTGTTGCGACAGAAGAAGTCATAGTTAGCAAGAGGGTGAATGGGTGGGAGGATGAATGGGTGAGTGAGAGTTTAGGGTTGAATTTTGAATGCTTAGTTTTGAATTTTGAATTCTTAGTTTTAAGTTTTAAGTTTTAAGTTTTGAATTTAAGAACTCAGAACTATGCACTCAAAACTCAAAACGTTCCAAGCACTCAAAGCTCAAAACGTTCCAAATCACTCGATATATCCCGTATGCCGCATGAACCGCTCGGCCACGTTTTGCGATTGCACGATCGCCTCATCCACCGAGGTCTGTTCTGCGAGGGCGGCGGCCATGCGTTGCCCCACCTGGGTGCCGATCGCCTGAAACTCAGGTATATCGACATATTGCACACCTTGATACGGTGTCGGATCGGGGGATGGATTGGTGACATCGGCAGACTCAATCGAGTTCAGCACGATGTCGGCAAAGGGAGCGGCCTGCTGATAGTTGGGATTGGTATAGGTGGAGGTGCGAGTTCCTGGCGGCACGGCCAACCAACCATACTGCTCAGCGACAAGCTGGATGTACTCCTGGGAGGTAGCCCAAGCAATGAAGCGCTCGGCGGCCTCGGGAGATTGTGACGTTTGAGGAATCGCCAAAGCCCAAGCCCAAAGCCAGTTAGAACCGTTGGGATGAGCGTCTATTGGAGCCGCAGCAAAGCCGAGGCGATCGGCCACTTCAGAGGCTTCCGGATTGGCCAGCAGTCCGGCAGCGACGGTGGCATCAATCCACATGCCGCATTTGCCCGTAGAAAACAGCGCCAGATTCTCGTTAAAGCCGTTGGAGCTGGCTCCGGGCGGGCCATACTGAGTCATCACATCCACATAAAAGTTGACGGCGTTGTGCCACTCAGGCGTATCCAACGTGGGCTGCCAGTCCATGTCAAACCAGCGACCACCGTAGGTATTCGCCAGGGTCGTGAGAAACGCCATGTTTTCCCCCCAGCCCGGTTTGCCCCGTAGACACATGCCATAAACGCCGTTGTCGGGGTCGTGAACTTGGCTCGCCCATTCGCCCACTTCGGCATAGGTCGGATTTTCCGGCACGGTGATGCCCGCTTGCTCAAACAAATCGGTGCGGTAGTACAGCATCGAACTTTCGCCATAAAAAGGCACCGCATAGAGCGAGTCTTCGTAAGACAGTCCGGTACGAATGGGAGTAATCAAGTCATCGACTTTGTAGTCAGCCGGGAGCCCATCGAGCGATCGCAGCCAGCCGCGCTTGGCCCAGATCGGGGTTTCGTAAGAACCAATGGTCAACACATCAAACTGACCACCGCCGCTTGCCACATCTGTCGTGGTGCGCTGCCGCAAAATATTTTCTTCTAAAACAACCCAGCGCAGTTCGATATCCGGGTTATCGGCTTCAAACTGACTAGACAGGTCTTGCATAATCACCATGTCGCCGTTGTTGACGGTGGCAATGGTTAAACGGGTTTTACCTTCGGCTTGGGGGCCTGCCGCGCAGGCGTTGACCAACTGCATCAGCAGAATGCCAATGAGGAACGCCACCATCACTCTGGCCCAGCGAAATAACCGCATCGCACGGCTCCTCTAAATTTCAAAAAATAAACAAATTTGATTTTATGCTCTTAATTTGAGCAAAAGCTCAATAATGGAATAATACTGGCGTCTTTGCCAAAAATGAGAACGTCAGGAAAATTCGCAACAATTCTTGATTCTAAGGAAAGCATTATGAGAGCGATCGCCACCTACAATTTCCACGGCAAAACCATCTTGATCACAGGCGGAGCAGGCGAAATCGGCAAAGCCACCGCCCATCGGTTTGCCCAAAATGGCGCGAGTATTGTGTTGCTAGATATTAACGAAGCGAAGATGGCTGAGGTTGCTCAAGAACTAGACGCTTACGGCACGTCTGTCTATACCTGTCGCTGCGATGTGACCCATCCTGAGGATGTGAAGCAAGCTTTTAGTTGGGCGATCGCCCAAGTCGGCTCGCTCGACTATGTGTTCAATAACGCGGGCTATCAGGGGGCGTTTGCGAAAACCGATGAGTATCCCGACGCCGATTTTCAAAGGGTGATCGACATCAACGTAATGGGTTTCTTCTATATTCTGAAAGCCGCCGCCCAGCAGCTGCGAGACAGCGGTGGTGGGGCGATCGTCAATATGGCAAGCCACGCCGGAGTAGACGGGCCGCCCAATATGCTGGCCTATGCCGCCTCCAAATTTGCCGTCATCGGCATGACTCAGACTGCCGCCAAAGATTTGGCTCCCGACGGCATTCGCGTCAACGCCCTGTCTCCTGCGCTCATCGGCCCTGGCGTTATGTGGACTCGCCAAACAGAATTACAGGCCGGAGTGGGTTCCCAATATTTTGATCCTGATCCTAAAGTGGTAGAACAGCAGATGATTAACTCTGTGCCCCTACGTCGTTTGGGTCGTTTAGAAGAAGTCGCCAATGGCGTTGCTTTCTTAATGAGCGATGAAGCCAGCTACATTACGGGCTTCAATTTAGACATTACAGGAGGGCAGTGATACTTGAGTAATTGATCATCGTCTAAATACCTGCTCAATGTTTCTTTAGCCTACTCAATGTTTCTTTAGATGATGCGGAAGTGGGTGCAAGGAGATGCTTGTGCTCAGCAGTTTTGAGGTAAGAGATGGGAGAACTGTATACAGAAAGGCGCGATCGCAAACTCGATCAGGCGGCTCATGCCGCATGGCTTTACTACATCGCGGGCAACACCCAAGAAGAGATTGCTACAAAGCTAAAGGTGTCGCGGCAAGCGGCTCAGCGGTTGGTGGCTCTAGCTGTCAGCGAAAAGCTGATTAAATTTCGACTTGACCATCCCCTAAGCCACTGCATTGCTCTAGCAGAATCATTGCGAGATCAGTTTGACCTCTCCATTTGCGAAGTGGTTCCTAGTCCTGCCAACAATGATGACCCCTGTAACGGTCTAGGGGTCTGCGCAGCGAGTCACTTAGAAAGCTATCTTGCAGCAAAATCTCCCTCTATTTTGGCGTTTTCTTCAGGGCGCACCCTGCGAGCCACCGTAGAGCAAATTCCCTCGATGAATCAGCCCCAGCATAAGATTGTCTCGCTCGTGGGCAACATGTCTCACAGTGGTCTGGCGGGTCGCTATGAAGTCGTGATGCACCTATCAGAAAGGGTGGGTGCTCAAACCTATCCGCTGCCGACGCCATCGGTGGCAACCAGTGTCGAAGAGCGAGACCTGTTGCAGACCCAGAGATCATTTACGGTGGTTAAATCTCTAGCAGAACAAGCCAAAGTCGTCTTTGTCGGCATTGGCCCGATCGCTTGGAACCAGTCTCTACACCGAGATAGCTTTATTAACGATGAAGAACTGACCGAACTGATTGACCTGGGTGCAATTGGTGAAATTGCCGGATGGGCCTACGATACTCACGGCGTGTTGTTAAAAAAAGGCACCAACACCCGCGTTGCGAACGTGCCGCTAGATCAGCCCGCCCAGCAGTCCATCATTGGTGTCGCCGGAGGATCGAGCAAAGTCGAAACGATCCGGGCAGCCCTGCTGGGCAAGCTCATCACCGGACTCATTACCGATGAGGTCGCTGCCGAAGCAATTTTATCGATAGATTCTTAATTAAATGGGCGTTGCCAGCGCGAGCATCTTAGCCGCGTTGGCAACGCCCATTAGTGAACGTGCATACCACTTATATCCATAAGAGGCTTCCGATCATTTGGGAGTTTTACAACGCCCATAAATCGAATGGATAAACTACCCTTACAGCACCAGATTAGAATTGAGGGTCAACGTTAAGTCGGTTGTCGGGTCGATTGTGATAACCTCTACCCGATCTCGCCCTAGCAAAATCCCAGCAACTGTTCCGACTGCCGTTCCAGTCAACACTTCTAAGACATCAATACGGCTGTCGCCAGTAATCTCTGCGATTACTGCTGCGGCTCCAGACCCAAGCACTACCCCCGCTAGGGTATCTCTCACATCCACGCCTTTGCGAATCGTCTTGGTTTCTGTAATGGTGAGGGAGGTCGCATCAATGGCAACCCGCTGGCCGTTGGTGAGAACCAGTTCTTGAGCCACAAACTGCGAACCGTCTCCCGATGGGCGCAACTCACCCACGACTTCGCTGCCGACAGGCACGACTACCTGACCCTGGCTATTGGTCAACGTTTGAGAAACGGTCAACACGAGAGGAACGGTTTCACCCTGCAACAGCAAAATCTCATCGGCATCGTTGCCGTAGCTCACCGGAATCGTTGAGCCAGCGGGCAGGCTCGCTGAGGCAGACGGTGTGGGGCTGGGCGACTGAGCCAAATTAACGATGTAGGGAGAACTCACTGCCGTCACTTGGCCTTGACTCGCCAATGCTTGATAGATAAATGCAGCCACATCGGCACGGGTTGCGGTTTGGTTTGGCTCTAAGCGTTGCACATTGGGATAGTTGACCGCAATACGTCGCTCCGTTGCAGCCGCAATGCTGCTGACGGCGTAGTTGGGAATGGCCGCCGCATCAGCATAATACTGCACAGAGTTTGCACTGTTTGCAGTGTAGTTTAGCCCGTTGGCGAGGGAAACCAGCACCTGTGCTCTAGGAATATTTTCGCTAGGGCGAAAAATGTTGCCGGGATACCCCGAGAGAAAGCCCATGCTGTAGGCTTCGTTGATGGCCGGAGTGGCCCAATAGTCACTGGCAACATCTACAAAAGATACCGAGCCACGAATATTGGCTTGGTTGAAGGCTTGGCGCACCATTGCTGCATACTGAGCGCGGGTGACTGGAGCATTGGGCTGGAAGCTGCCATCAGGAAAGCCTGCAATGATATCTCTTGCAGCTAAATCGGTAATGAAACGCTCAGCCCAATAGCCAGACGGAACATCTGTGAAGCGAGTCTGAGCAAAGGCGGGAGCTGAGCTAACCAGAGGAGCAACAGCGCCAGCACCTAGGCCCAACACCATCATCAACGCAGCATTAGATTGAAAACGAGAAAAGTTTGACATGACGAACATACTCCAGGAAATGACGGATGCAGTTGCATCCCTTTGTAGTGGGGGGATCAGAAGT
>JBARXP010000044.1:0-5680 GCA_049647405.1 Elainellaceae cyanobacterium
GTCTTGTGGGGATAGTCCATGGCCTGACAGCCCACAACCGTTCTTTTTAAGATAAATGCAGGTTCATCATAGGTCGGAATTAATACGTCTACAGAGGGCGTAAATCTGCCATTGAGCACATCGAGCGACAGCACATCGGCTTCGGAGCGGCGATCGCGCGAAAACAACAGCAGCACAAGCTGGAGACAGGTACTGCTAACGATAAGCAGCTCCATGAGGAAGATGCCAAGGCTAATCAAGCCATTCATCGGATCGGCAAAGTTGAGGGTTGAGAGCGATCGCCATGCCATGTAGCGCCCCAACAAGGCTAATAAAATCCCTACGACCACCACCCTTGACCAAAAGGTGGGCTTAGGAGAACACTTCTTCACAATAGAGACTAAAACCAGCAGCCCGATAGTGGGAGCGATCAGAGCCCAGATGGTCTGATTAGGAATCTCAATCCAGCTTGGGGGGTTCGACTCAGCCCTGTTTAAGCAGCTAAAGAAAGCGACAATCGTGCTTTGTCCCATAAACCAGCCCACAAAAATGGCAGCCCCCACCGTGCCGACGGCCAACACCAGAGCAGTCGCTTTTTCGATGCGCCATCGTCGAATGAGTCGAGCCTGAACATCGTTGGAGTCATAAACGTGGGAAGTTGTCATAAACCTATGGGCGATAAAAACGGCGAGAGACCCTAAAGCAGAATGTTTTGAGAGCACTGAACGCAAAAACAGCTTAAGAATGCTTCTGACTCAGAGCTTTCAATTTGCTTCACTCAATATTCAATTTGCTTCACTTAGTATCATACTCTTTAATTTTTCTTAATATTTTGCCTAAATCATGCGCAGGTTTCATGTTTTCAAGACACTCGCTCGACTTTTGAAAACGCTCTCTCGACAAGTTAACCACTGCCTCTATAACGCCTTTCCTCTGTAATACGAGCGAACAGCTAAAACGGTTTTTATTTGTACAACATTTATATAATCGCCATGATGCTATCAAGGCTGTTCAGCTCTGACGATCAAGGAGCCATCTGGGTTCCATTTTTTTAGATGGAGATTTCATGACATAGATCACGCGAAGCAGCAGCAGGTTTCTGGTTCAATGGCTTATTTTGTATTTCAGAACATTGTTTACACGCCTTGCAGGTCTGGCCCCTTAACAGGCTTCTCAGTAAAAAATCATTCTTTTAAAAGAACCAAGCTGTATTGTGTATGGCGTGATAACTTGTTTTCTTAGATTTTTTTCCTAAGACAGTTTTAGACAGACTTAAGCTACAGAGGCATAGCTACAGAGGCATTCATGGGTATCAAAGAATTTACTGGATTAATTCATCCAGCTCTTGCTGTCGCTATTGTGTTTCCACTCATCGGAATGGTGGTGTACCTTTCATTCCAGACGCGACTGAGACGCCTTCAGGTGGCTGATGGCAAAAAAAGCAAGATCAACCCCACATCGGGGCCAGAGCATCTCCAGTTAGGCAAGTGGCTCGCGACGTTTGTCGTTGTTTTGACTTTAATCGGTATGGCTCATCCCATCATCACGAAAGGGATAGAGCAAAATATTTGGGCTGAAGCCAGCGGTCGTGCCGTATTTGTTGCGGTGCTATTTGGCTTAACGTTAGGTAGCCTTGCCCTACTTTACCAAGCACGGACTCAAGTTTGGCGAGCCGTATTTGCCACATTGACGGGCATGGGGTTGGTCATCATCGGCTGCCAGCCCGAAATTTTTCGTCGTGGCTTTGAGTGGTATACCTCTCACTACTACTACGGCATGACCGCCTGTTTGCTTATGGTTTTATCTCTCGCGGTTGTTCCAGATATTTATCGAGACAAGCAAAAACGCTGGCGACGGGCTCACGCTGTTCTTAATGTGATTGCCACACTGTTATTTGTCGGCCAGGGGTTTACTGGAACCCGAGACATCTTTGAGATTGGTCTTTACACTCCCCCCCCCGGATTACTGCCCTTATTCTTCTTTTAGCCGTGCGATGAGGAGTTGCGTGACGAGGATCTGTCCTCGCTCATTTAATGCGGCAGAAAACGTGGCTCTAGGGCTGATCAACTAGAACGGTGACAGCGGCGATCGCCACCAGCATGTCATCGTTCTTGTCGTTCAGTTCTGCAATGGCGCGACCCTCAACAATCATGCCTCCAGGTTCGACCTTGAGCGTTTTTTGGCCGAAGGGCAACACGCTTAAGACTTGGTCATGCTGAACCTGATCAGGATAAGGAACGCTGATTTGCACCTCGACGATCATTTCATTGGGGTGCTTTAGCCCTGCGACTTCCCAGACTCCAGGCAGGGCGTTGTGGGCGATCGCATTTCGCACCGCACGGGATGCAGCAACGGTCGGATCTTGACCGTGCTGGTCTACACCCATTCCCATTTCAATAATGAGTCGTTTTAGTGCCATTGCTTCACCTTGTTCTATGTTCAGCTTTCTCGAAACTATGCCGTGCGCGACTCCAGTGAGTGCAGCTTACGGTAAATCTCTTGAGATGCAGTATAGTTCCCCAAAGGAATGGCTGGGAGAAATCTCACAGGAATCGGTTATCACAGAAAGTTTGTCACAGGAAAAACCATGAGTAACTCTGTCGAATGGACGGCAGCCGCCCAGGCTCGACTGAAAGAAATTCCATTTTTTGTCCGTCCTGCTGCCCGTAAAAAGATCGAAAAGTTTGCTCAGGATGCTGGCATTGCTGAGATCACAGAAGAAATCTACGAGCAAGCGAAGTCAAAGTTTGGCTCCAAAGAATAGGCTCAGCAATTTCACTGAGCTTTAATCTGTGATGGCATTGGTGCAAAGTAACGCCCATAACCTGTCACAGAGAATCAACTCGCAACGGACTTGATTTAATCAAGACGTTCTACGGTGATTAAACCTGGTTAAATCACGCAGAAGTCTAATGTACAAAGCTCAGATTTGAGCGTTACAATTTAAATTCTGTCGTCATTTATACAAAATTGCCTCCGATCTGCCATGACTCTCCACCTGACATCCAACCATCTCAACGCGATCTTCAAACATGCTGAGGAAATCTACCCCGAAGAGTGCTGCGGCATTTTGTTGGGGCGTGTCGTCCAAGCTAGTGACTCATCCGTCGGAGATCAAACTCTATCGACCGAGCGAGAAGTCGCTGAAGTTTGGCAAACGCAAAATACCTGGGATGAAAGCACCGAAGCTGAAATTGAGACTGTGGTCGGAGATGCAGCCAATCAGAGTCTGACCCGATCTCGACGCTATTGGATTGATCCCCGTGAGTTGATGGAAGCACAGCGATATGGGCGCGATCGCCAGCTCGATATTATTGGCATTTATCACTCCCACCCCGATCACCCGGCCATGCCGTCGGAGTGCGATCGGGTGATGGCATGGCAACAATATTCGTATATGATTGTTTCCGTTCAACACGGACAGGCAAAACATGTTTTATCCTGGGTCTTGAACGAACAAAATCAGTTTCAACCTGAAGAGATCCATGCTGTATTGCCGACTTTGTCGTCGGCAGCCAGTGCTTAGCCTTCCTTTCATCCCCGTCCCGAATGAGACAATTTGGGCATCGCCAACGATAGAGAACTGAGTCCGCTTACCTATGCATCAGACCAGCTTCAGCGTCTTCTGACAAAGTACTGAGTCAAGCAGGCCGAATTTCATCTGATGCAGTTCTAATATTGATGACATAGTCTTGAAAATCGGGCCAGAGCGACCTGAGTTTTAAGCGATGCTGTTGGGGGAGCACTGGGCTAATTTGCCCTGCGAGGTCTGTTTAGGATCTGCTTGATACAGGCCAACGCTTAAGCTCAACACCGGAAGATCAGTGTGAAATCGAAGCATTGATATCGAGTCATTGATATCGAGTCAGCGATTGACTTCTTGATCTCTATGCTGAAGTGCCCGTGATCAACCGTTGAATGGGTTAAATCTTGTATCCGGTTTTCCTCTATCTGTTTTGCACTGAGTCCATTGTCTTTAACTAGCCATGCTGAATCCGAATCTGGATGAAATCCAGCTTACCCACGAAGAATACGATCGCTACTCGCGACATCTGATTTTGCCCGAAATTGGGCTTGAAGGCCAAAAGCGTCTTAAAGCCGCCAGCGTCTTGTGCATTGGTACTGGAGGGCTGGGATCGCCTCTATTGCTTTACCTTGCTGCCGCTGGAATTGGTCGTCTAGGCATCGTTGATTTTGATATTGTCGATCGCTCAAACCTCCAGCGTCAGGTTATTCACGGTACATCTTGGGTTGGAAAACCTAAGATTGAGTCGGCTAAAAACCGGATTCACGAAATTAATCCGGCCTGCCAGGTTGACCTCTACGAGACACGCATTAGTTCTGAAAATGCGCTCGATTTGGTCAAAGACTACGACATCGTCGTCGATGGCACAGACAATTTTCCCACCCGATATCTCGTCAACGATGCTTGTGTCTTAATGAACAAGCCCAATGTTTACGGCTCCATTTTTCGCTTTGAAGGTCAAGCTACCGTCTTCAATTACGAAGGTGGCCCTAACTATCGTGACTTGTATCCTGAGCCTCCACCGCCGGGAATGGTTCCTTCCTGTGCCGAAGGCGGAGTCCTTGGAGTGCTGCCGGGTATGATTGGAACCATTCAAGCGACAGAAACCATCAAAATCATTCTGGGTCAAGGAACAACCCTGAACGGTCGCCTCCTGCTATTTGATGCGCTCAAGATGTCATTTAGAGAGTTAAAGCTGCGTCCAAACCCGGTGCGTCCTGTGATTGAGACGTTAATCGACTACGAGCAGTTTTGTGGTATTCCCCAGGCAAAGGCAGAAGAAGAGAAGGAGAAAGCAATGAGTGCTGAGATGTCTGTTCAAGAACTGAAAGCCCTGCTAGACAGCGGCAAGAATGACTTTGTTTTGCTAGATGTCCGGAATCCTAACGAATATGAGATTGCTCAAATTCCAGGGTCGGTGCTGGTTCCCCTGCCTGATATCGAAAGTGGTGAAGGCGTTGATAAGGTCAGAGAATTGGTCAATGGTCACCGCTTAATTGCCCATTGCAAAATGGGTGGGCGATCGGCAAAGGCTCTCGCCATTCTCAAAGAAGCAGGTGTCGAAGGAACCAATGTGACAGGCGGCATCCAGGCATGGAGTCGTGAGATTGATGCTTCTATTCCTGAGTACTAACCTCTACGAATAAAGGACAAATGAGATAAGCACAGATGAGATCGCCAGTTAAGGCTTAGCGCCAGACTTCTAGAGATCTCATCTGTTTGTGGCTTGGGTCAATTTTCTGTCAAAGCTTCATCCTAAAACTGCCGCCGTTTTGAGATAGACCTCATGTTGTCTATTTCGGAATGGCGGCTATGTATTTGGCTGATGTTTGGAAGCTTGGCGATTTCAGTCACTGGTGGCAGATTGCCGGGGATTCTGATCTCAGATATGGGCAATCTAAGGTTTAAAGGGGGTTTGCTGACTTCAGGACAAAACGGTGCATCTTCACACACTCTTTATCTCTAACCGATAGGCAAATGTTCCCGGTTAAGGCTAACTGAAAGGATAGGAGCGATCGCCCCTCCGCTTCAGCCTAGGGTAATTTGTGATCTGTTGTGATTAATCGATACCTTTACTTGAGCCAAGCAATGAAAAGCACTGTCAAAGTCCCGTTTGTTGATTTAGAAGCGCAGCACAAACCGCTTGAACCCCAGCTCAAACGGGCTCTGTGGGCG
>JBARXP010000045.1:0-21674 GCA_049647405.1 Elainellaceae cyanobacterium
CTCATTCCGTTCCTGGTGAAATACCACCAGTCGCTTGGCTTGGTCAAAGCCAAGCGCAAACGTCATCGACGTATTGCTGCTCAGTCACTTGACATCTGGACTGAAACCTTAACTTGACACCAATGAGCATTGCCATGCCCCTACAAGAAAATCATTCAATCAAACTCTCCATCCCGTCCTTACAATCCCCGATTGCCCGTGTTTTTCAGCGTTGTCATTCCCACCTATAACCGCAAACCGATTCTCGAAAAATGCCTCCTCGCCTTGGAGCATCAGGACTATGGCGATCGCCCAGGCATCGAAGGCTATGAGGTGGTCGTCGTCGATGATGGCTCCACCGACGAAACAGTATCCTGGCTTCAACACCAGCAAGCCGCCTTTCCCCATGTCAAGCTGTTTGAGCAAAACCATCTGGGGCCAGCCGCAGCTCGCAATCTGGGCGTTGAAAAGGCGACAGGCGACACCATTATTTTCATTGACAGTGACCTCGTGGTGACAGAAGTCTTTCTCCAGTCTCACGCCCGCGCCCTGCAAAACGGCCAGCGTCAGCTCAAGAGCGATCGCCTGTTTACCTATGGCCGCGTCATCAACACCTGCAATTTCGACAGTCCCACCTCGGAACCGTTCAAAGTCACGGACTTTTCAGCCGCCTACTTCGCAACGGGAAATGTGGCGATCGCCCGTCACTGGCTGCTCAAAGCCGGACTGTTTGACACCGGGTTTCAGCTCTATGGCTGGGAAGACTTAGAGCTGGGCGTGCGGCTCAAGCGGCTCGACCTGACGCTGATCAAGTGCCCCGAAGCGGTAGGCTATCACTGGCATCCGCCCTTTGCCCTCGACCAAATCCCCAATCTGATTGAGAAAGAGATCGAACGAGGCCGCATGGGGGTGCTGTTTTACCAAAAACACCCGACTTGGGATGTGCGGATGATGATCCAGATGACCTGGCTGCATCGGCTCCTGTGGGGGCTGCTTTCTGTCGGAGGACGGCTGAATGAAAAGACGATGGCTCCGCTGTTGCAGTGGCTGATCGATCGGGGCAAACCCCAACTCGCCCTAGAGATCGCCCGCATTTTTCTCAACTGGTATAACGTGCAAGGGGTGTATGCAGCGCAGGCAGAGTATAAAACTAAAAACGGAGCTGCCTAAAAATAAATTAGCGATAAGACTTTAGGATGTTCTGGACTTCCTGGTTCAAGGTTGGGATTTCATGTTCGACAACATCCCAAACCACATCATAATCAACTCCAAAGTAAGCATGAATTAACTTATCGCGCATTCCAGCCATGCGCCGCCACGCAATCTGGGGATACTGGGATTTGAAATCATCGGGTAAATTTTTTGTTGCTTCTCCGATAATTTCAAGACTTCTGACAAATGCCCGCTTCAGGGTTCCATTTTGCAAAAATGCGCTTTTCTCCATGCCTTGAGCACAATCAATAATGTATGCAGTTTCATCTAAGATATGCAGCAAATAGTCTCTAGGAGAGCGAGACATATTCAACCTCCTGCAAAATCTTTGAGCCAAAGTGCGGACTCAGAGACTCTGGCGTCACCACATCCACCGATCGCCCAAACAGATCTTCTAGGAAAAAGCACAAGTCCATGAAATTCCTGAAGGTCTTTTTTCCCGGTTCAAAGATAACCAATACATCAATATCGCTGTTCTCATGGGCTGTTTCTGTCTGAAAAGAGCCAAACAATCCAAATTGACGAACTCCATAATTTTCCAAGTCTTGTCGATGCTCTCGCAAACGTCTTACAAGCTCCTGTTTGGTAGAAATGAGTGGCTGCATTTTAATCTAAGTCGGCGTGTTGACATGGGCATGTCCAGGCTTTTCAGATACAGGTTTTTTAGACTGGAAGACCCATACTTTTTGGGTATTAAAACACGGGTTAATTAAGCGCACCATCTCTAGACTAGCCGCCCTCACAGCTACACGTTCCAAACTCCTGGCAGTTCGTTTGAATCTCAGATGATGGCGTTTGAAACTCAGCGAGTCGATTGGCGATCGCCTCTCGTTCCGCTGGCCCAAGCTGGGTTTGAGCCAAAATTTGAGTCAACTCCGCCACAATTTTCTCTTGTTCTGGGCCACTACAGTCAGACACGATGAGAATATCTCGCAGCAGATCGTGGCGCATCTCCTGTAGCTGACTGGCAAAGGCCGTGAGGGGCGATCGCACCAGATAATCCCCATGCTGCTGCTGATAGCGATCCAGTTGCAGGAGCAATGCGAGATGCTTGCCTTCACCCAGCAAACTATAGCCGCCATAGTCCCAGGTGTATTGAAAATAAGCAGGCGCTCCGATGAGAGTACGGTCACTTACCATCGGGTCAACCTCGCCCTCATAGTTGGCGATCGCATAGTAAGCCCGAATAATTGCAAAGAAATCGTCATCAGCCATCGTGTCAGTTCGCTCTGACCAAGTGGCAAACGCATCAACATCGAGATTAAAGACAGGTTGGGTACACTCCGCCACGCAGCTTGGCACGAGTCCCCAAAGGCCAAAATCAGTCTCGCGAAATTGAGAGAGCTGATCATCTTCGTAAAAACTCTCGTACCCATTACCGATGAACAAGTGTGTTCCGAGTTGTAATGCCTGTCGGTAGAACCCCTCCGTCTCTGATGGGTCGGCGTCGATTGTGCTGTTGTATGCAGAGATCAAAGAGCTTTGGTAATCATTGGCCTCTCCAATTTGCCAAGAGGAGAAAAACGGTTGCAGCACCTCCGTTTCCAGTGGCGCTGGAGCCATCGCCGCATCTTCCGTTGATACTTGAGCTAACGAGTGCTGCGGCATCAAAACATTGACGGATAGGCAAGACAACCATCCAATTCCTGAGGCCAATGCAACCGTTAACTTTCTCGTAGAGATTTTCACTCGCTTTGGCATAGACGTTACCTCAATCCTCGCAACGATACCTTAGGTCTACAACCAAAGCGGGGTTAAGTCCTCTAGAGAGACAGAAAGATTAACCTTCAGCAGAAACAGTTTGGGAGTGTGGGCGATCGCCAATCCATACAGCAATTCTCAGTTGAGCGAATTGTATCTGGCTACGCTTCCGACCCGCCCGCGAATACATTGCGGGCTAATCGGTGAAAGCCCTGCTGGGGCTAAGATCCGTCGGCTATCAGTCCCGAAGGGACTTGATCATTTGTAGCCCGCAATTTATTTGCGGGTGTTGTATTGCCCAAACCCTCAATAAACGCTTTGAACGTCACCACATCATTTTCTGGTACGACGCCAAACATCAGTTGTGCAGAGGTTTTGGGCGTTGCGCCGCATGGAATGATGTAGAACGCTTACCCTTATGGATGACCTGCTGTAGGGTCATAGCATTGCGATGACCTTACCAAAATCATTCTTCGAATATGCAACAACACAGATGGAGCCTACTCGATGCCCCCCAGTCTGCGGCTGAACCCGATCGCCTCGACATTCTGATTGATGCAAGACTCTTCCAAGCTCTGATGAGATAATTCTGAAATGAGACGCCTCTAGAACCCAGATCAAAGATTCAATAAAAAGTTTGATATTAAGAATGCGATGACGCCCCCATCCAACGGCAACAATAGTTCTCCGAACCCGACAGAAGCAGCGCTGCTTCCCTTTCTCGCCACTTTTCGAGAGCTGGTGCGCACCTACCAAACCGTCACCGCCTATTCCGATCACCACATTCGAGAATTGGGGCTGACTCCGTCTCAGTTTGATGTGATCGCGACCCTCGGCAACACCACAGGCATGAGCATGGGTGAGGTGGCCGAGAAAACTCTTGTCACCAAGGGCACGCTCACAGGCATTATCGATCGCCTAGAGAAAAAAGGGCTGGTGCGCCGAGACGTGCCTGCCGACAACCGCCGCAGCTTCACCGTATCGCTCACCCCAGAAGGCGAAGCCCTGTTTGATGAGATTTTTCCAAAGCATATTCTCTACATGCGCGATCGCTTTGTTCAACTCAGCCCAGAAGACCTAGAACAGCTGCGGCAGTTGCTGGTAAGCCTGCGATCGCACTTCTAATCTCGACCCCAATCTCAACATCCCGATTCACCATTACGAATGGCGCAGAGCCTCTTGAGCAAGAACTTTCAGGAATTGTTTGCATCCAAACAATCGTCATGTTATAACTTGAATAGTCCAAACGCAAACAATTTTTGACGGCAGTCCTCAAGAGCAACTCCCAAGAGTAACCCCCAAGAATAATAGTGGCGATCGCCCACTTTCCAGCTCTCTCAAAGATTCACCAAAGCCACGCTTTTTTATTTACTCAATTGTTTGCATTTAGACTTTTTGTATTTAAACTAAAGCAAGGAGGTTCATGATGTCCCAATCGACTCACACCGTTCAGCTCGACGTCGGCCTGCACGCGACCCGCAACCACATTCCCCTGATTGCCCGCATTCTTCTCTCCGCTTTATTTCTCTGGTCAGGGGTCAGCAAGATTCTTGCCCCAGTCGGCACCCAAGAATACATGACCGCCTACGGAATGCCCCTGACTCAACTATTTTTGATTGGCGCGATCGCCCTCGAACTTCTGGCCGGACTGTCGCTCTTGCTGGGCTACAAAATGCAGTTGGGAGCGATCGCCCTGATTGCCTTCACCGTCGTCGCCACCCTGATTTTTCACACTGACCTAAGCGACTACATTCAGCAGATCATGCTGATGAAAAATCTCGCCATTATCGGTGGGTTGCTGATGGTTGTGCAGTTTGGTGGTGGCAACGTTGCCCTCCGATCATGAGGACATGATCATGACACCCTTTCCGAGTCTCTTCGTCTCCCACGGAGCCCCAAACCTGCCGCTCTATGCCTCTCCGGCCCGCGAGTTTCTGAGTCAGCTTGGGCAAGATTTGGGCAAACCTAATGCGATTCTGATTATCTCGCCTCATTGGCTGAGCGATCGCCCCACCGTCAGCATTGCCCCTCAGGTTCACGCCGTTCATGACTTTGGCGGCTTTCCGCAAGAACTGTATGAGCTGACTTACGATGCGCCCGGTGCGCCTGATCTTGCAGAACAAGTGGTTGCAGTGCTTTCCCATGCGGGGGTTGAGCCTGAAACTACATCCACAGGCGGACTCGATCACGGAGCCTGGGTTCCCCTGAAGCTGATGTATCCGGAGGCAGACGTGCCTATTATTCAGCTTTCACTGCCCTATCGCAAGACTCCTGAACAACTCCTCACGCTGGGACATGCCCTTGCACCATTGAGGCAATCCGGACTCTTGATTCTCGCCAGCGGCTCAGCTACCCACAATCTCAAACGCTTGGGTCGCTATGCCCGCGACGACAATAATCCGCCTGACTGGGTACTGGAGTTTGACCAATGGTTAGCGGGGGCGATCGCCCAAAATGACACGGCACGGCTGCTCGACTATCGTCACCAGGCTCCCCACGCCGTTGACAATCATCCCACCGACGAACATTTGCGTCCCTTATTCATTGCCCTCGGCGCAGGAGGCAAAACCAGTCAGGGAAAACGCCTCCACTCTAGCTACACCTACGGCATCTTGAGCATGGCCGCCTATGCTTTCGAGGAAAAATCCAATCTGTAGGGGCGCACAGCCGTGCGCCTACCCCAAAATCCTGTAGGGGCGCACAGCTGTGCGCCCCTACCCAAAGCCATCCTGTAATGACAGCCGATCCGCCCCGACCCCAGAAACAACCCACCCTATACGGATCAACTCAACCCATGGCACTCGGACAACTCGTTGACGGCACCTGGACAACCGAATGGACAGAGCGCGATCGCTCAGGACGGTTTCAGCGCGATCAAACACAATTTCGCAACTGGATTACGGCGGATGGTTCCAGCGGTTTCAAGGCAGAACCCGGACGCTACCACCTTTATATTTCGCTAGGCTGCCCCTGGGCACACCGCACGGTCATCGTTCGTGCTCTCAAAGGTCTCGAAGACGCAATCGGCATCTCTATCGTCGATCCGGTGATTAGCGATCAGGGCTGGAAATTTTCTGACTATCCTGGAACGATTCCTGATTCCGTCAACGGAGCTGACTATCTCTGGCAGATTTACGTCAAAGCCAATCCCAATTACACCGGGCGCGTTACCGTCCCTGTTTTATGGGATACCCAAACCCAGACCCTCGTTAGCAATGAGTCTCGCCACATCATCCAAATGTTGAATTCTGAGTTCAACGCCTTTGCCAGCAATCCCGTACTAGACCTCTATCCTGAAAATCTGCGCACTCAAATCGATGCCACCATGGATGCCATTTATCAGCCGATCAACAACGGCGTCTATCGCTCAGGCTTTGCCTCGACCCAGATCGCTTATGAAGAAGCCGTCACCGAACTATTCGCCGCGCTCGATCAGTGGGACGTGCGACTAGGACAGCAGCAATATCTCTGTAGCGATGCGGGCTGCGCCCAGGCAAGCCAATGCCTCACCCTAGCCGATTGGTGCCTATTCACCACCCTGTTTCGGTTTGACCTGGCCTATCACGGGTTGTTTAAGTGCAACCTGCGACGATTGGCAGATTATCCAAACCTGTGGAGCTATTGCCGAGAACTGTATCAAATCCCCAATGTCAAAGCTGTGTGTAGCATTGACCATGTGAAGCAACTCTACTATCGAGGCATTCGCGAACTCAATCCGAATCAGATTGTGCCCAAAGGCCCGGATGTCGATTTTGAGAGGAAGGGCGATCGCCCTCTAAACCGGGTCGGAGCGCCATAGAAAAATTCCGATCTGCAAGGGGTTCAGCGTTTATAACCTACTGGCATAGACGTAAGGGTACGCGCCCCCTCAGACGTTCACACCTTGGATTTTAAGCAACCGAACATCTTGATGATGCAATGACTCAGGCACTTGCTTCTGCCTGGGTCATTGCCTGTTCGAAGCTGAGACAAAACCAGGTCATCTCCTGTCGCTCAAACGTAATGACACCATCGATCTGACTTGCTAACACCTGCATTAGCTGGAGTCCCATAGTCTGGCGCGACTGCTCAAGGGAAAATTCTGGGGGCAGGGTGTCTCCAGAATTTCCTACTTTCAGACAAATCATGCGTCTGTTGAGATCTGCCGTTTGAGTCAGGTGGATGGCGATCGCCTCAGTGGGTGATTCTAAACTTGACTCCCTAAATGGCTCTCTAAATGGCTCTCTAAATGGCCCTCTGACAGATGGAGCAAGACAGCTTGAAAGGCCATGCTTGATTGCATTCGTTAACATTTCATTGAAAATCAAGCCGCAAGGAATAGCCTGATTGAGCGTCAGCACAATCGACGGGTCGAGTTCGTAGCTGAGATTCACGGCGGTTTCATCTAGCTCCACGCTGTGGGCAATGTTGCGAATCAGCTCTTGAATGTAGCTATCGAGGCAAATACCCTCGCCTAATTCTGTTTGATAAAGCTTCTCATGAACGATCGCCATCGCTCGAATGCGGCTGCCGCTATTGATCAATGCGGTAGAAGCCGCCTCATCACCAATTCGCATTGCCTGTAGGCTGAGCAGGCTGTCAATCACCTGAAGATTATTCTTGACTCGATGATGAATTTCAGCCACTAAAACACTTTTTTCTTCGAGAGAACGGCGCAGTTCTGCTTCAGTGGCTTTGCGATCGCTGATATTTGTAGATGTCCCAATGATGCCCTGCACTTCTCCTTGAGGATTGGTGAACGGACAGATATTTGTTTGATACCAGCATCCTTCCCCTTGGTAATTATAAATATATTCATCAGCGTTGATTTGACTCTGGCGCTGGGTCATCACCTGTCGATTATTGTTTTGGAACTGATTCCACTGATCGGGGTCTAAGCCGATGTCGATATCTCGTTTGCCTTGCACATCATCGACTTGCAACCCATAAACATCTGCCGTGGCCTGATTGACCACGAGATAGTGACCGTCTGGGTCTTTGACATAAACGCCAATGGGAATCGCGTTGATCACCTGCTGCAAATAATTACGCTGATGTTCTAGATCATGAGCGGTGCGCTTAAGCTCACTAATCTCGCGGCCTTCCGTGAGAATTTGGTAGCAGTTTCCTTGGTGATCCATTAAGGGCTTGAAAGATACGTCTGCATCAATCACTGTGTCGTCAAAACTCCCGATCTGAATCTCGATCTGCACGAGTTCTCCTTGGGCGGCTTGGGCGATCGCTTCTTTAATCTTCTTTTTGCTGACAGGAAAATAGCTAATCGTAGGAGAATCCCACCATGGAGTGCCCATCACCTCTGATCGCGATTGTTGGCTAAGTGCCAGAGCTGCATCGTTCATGTCGATACAGTAGCCGTCTGGGGTAAACAACCCCATAAACTGAAACGCAGAGTTAAACACAGCGCGAAACTGTTCCTCACTTTTTTTGAGAGAAGTTTCAATCGTTTTGCGATTACTGACATCTGCTGCGATCGCAGTCACATCCCAGCACTGATCCTCTTCATTCCAGTGGGAGGTCAGTATGTCTTCAATCCAGCACAACACGCCGTCTTTGCGGCGAAAACCATATTCAACGGTGATTGTGTTCGACGCTTCAACCGCTTGTACGATAGCAGCCTTGAGCGCCGGATAATCGTCAGAAACGATGCCAGAAAACCAGACCTCAGCCGTAAATTCGTCTGGCCGATAGCCAAAAACTATCTCGCAACCCCTAGAGTGATAGTCTGCCAGCCAAGAGCCGTCTGCGTAGCGACGAAAATGGCCTACGGAGGCTCCAATATTGTCGAGCACATCGTTGAGTTTAGATTGAGAACTCTTTAAGGAAAGCTCAAGTCGCTTCCGCTCGCTGACATCGGAGTCAGTTCCAACGATGCGGACAACTCGCCCCGACTCATCATGAATGACTTCACCCTGAGCAAGCACCCAAAGCAGTGTGCCATCTCGATGACACATGCGATGTTCGATGTTGAAGATAGGCGTTTCGTTGCTTAGACACCGATTGATCGCATCCACAACGGCTGGGCGATCGCCCTCATAAACGTGCGTTCCCCAATGGTCGAGATGATTTTTAATTTCATCATCTCGGTAGCCCAGCATCGCCTTCAGCGTTGGATCGATATACATTTCATTGGTGATTACATCCCACTCCCACACACCGACTCCAGCCGCCGCAGTCGCTCGTTCATAACGCTCCTGGTTTCTGAGCAGGTCTATTCCAGCCTGCTCACGATCCGTAATGTCGCGAATCATCAAGAGCACCGTATCGTCATCAATGGGCGAGACGCGCACATCTTCATGCTGAACTTTTCCTCGAATGAAAATGCGTTGCTCATAACCTTGAACATTGCCCGTGGCGATCGCCTGATCAATCGCATTCGTCAGTCGTGTCGCTACATCTTCAGGCAAAAGGTCAACGGCATTTTGACCAAAAGGATTGATCTGTGCAGGCAGATGATCTAAAAGATTGTGCAGAGAATCGCTTTGACGAATCACTTCCAGATATTTTCCGTCTCGATCGACGAGAAACATGAGGTCAGGAATCGCCGTGAGAATTGCCCTGGCTCTGGCTTCACTCGACAGCAGCGCCTCTTCCATCCGCTTCAGAGTCGTGAGATCTCTCATCACCGTTAGCAGATAGACCCTTCCGCCCATCGCGATAGATGAAATCGATAGTGAAATGGGTTTCACTTGCTTAGATTTTGTCTGAAGCTGAGCCTCAAGAGAAACCATCGATCGTTCTTGAATCGCAGCGACCAGATCACTGCGAGCGATCGGCTGGAGCCATAGCCCGAGTTCATCGCTGGTGTGGTTGAGTATTTCATGGGGGTCATATCCCACCATCTGGCAAAAAAGACGATTGGCAAACACAAAGCGTCCTTCGTCTGAAGTCGAAATGCAAACCGCCGCAGGAATAGCGTTGAGCAGTTCTGCATCAAATTCCGGCGGGTCGTTTTGCTGTCGCGGCGGCTCGATGGCAGGATGGTGCTCAGCCAAATGCCCTTGAAGGCAGCCTTGGGCCGATGGTCGAACCGTTTCCACGTCATGCCTGCTCGCCATGGGATTGAGAGCTTGCATAATGGAGTCTTGAGACATCGTCCCTAAAACTCGGTCTGCGTCGTCAATAACGACAACCCGTGTCACCTGTTGGGCTTGCATGACTTGATAAACTTGGGCAGCAGTAGTGCTTGAAGACACTAAAACAGGGGGCGATCGCATGATCTGTTGCACGGGCGTAGACTCAAAGTCAATCTCTTGAGCACAGGCGCGAACAACATCTCGTTCAGTTAAAACCCCCTCTAATACGTCTTCTTCTTGAATCAGCAACATATCGAGTGAATGTTGAGTCATCAAGGCGATCGCTTTTTTAATCGAGGCCGTCGGCAAAACGGTACAACCGATAGGCTGAAGTAGAGGGTAAGCCATCATCAATCTACTCATCCAAATAGTATTCCCTCAACTCAAAGTAATTGATGATTTATGAAAGCAAAGTTCTTCTAATGGCACTCGATAGCACAATGCCTCGTCGAGGCCCGCATATCGGTTGATACACTAAGGCTAAAGTCAAAAAATGGCAAAGACCTCATACCCTTAAGTCTTAAACAATAATTTACCCATGATCTCTGGCCTGACACCACCTTCAACACGATCTCCACGAGTAGATTTAACTTCGCCGCTGGTGGTGGGTTCGGTCGTGATTCACAGTCGAGTCCTGCAATCGCCTTTATCAGGCGTGACCGATCTGGTGTTTCGGCGGCTGGTGCGACACTATGCCCCCCGGTCTATGATGTACACCGAAATGGTCAGCGCCACTGAGCTGCATCACCTCAAGGCGTTGCCTATCATTATGGACATCGACCCCGATGAACGCCCGATTAGCATTCAGTTGTTTGACTGCCGCCCCGACTTCATGGCTGAAGCAGCCCGCAAAGCTGTTGATCAAGGAGCCGATACCATCGATATCAATATGGGCTGCCCGGTCAACAAAATCACCAAGAAGGGTGGAGGGTCTTCACTATTGCGCGATCCGGATACGGCGGCACGCATTGTCGAAACGGTTGCTGATGCCGTAGACATTCCCGTCACGGTAAAGACTCGCATCGGCTGGGATGACGCAACTATTAATGCGATCGCCTTTGCCCAAAGACTCCAAACTGCGGGAGCCCAGATGTTGACCCTGCATGGGCGTACCCGTGCCCAGGGCTACAACGGCAAGGCTCGCTGGGAGTGGATTGCGCGAGTTAAGGCTGAGCTTTCAATTCCTATCATTGCAAATGGCGATATTTTTTCGGTAGACGCTGCGATTCAATGTCTGGAGGCCACGGGAGCCGATGGTGTCATGTGCTCCCGTGGCACCTTGGGCTATCCGTTTTTGGTCGGTGAAATTGACCATTTCTTGCGGACAGGAGAGCGGCTCACTCCGCCGACCCTGGTCGAGCGGCTCACCTGTGCCCAAAAACATCTGGCAATGCTCTACGACTACAAGGGCGATCGCGGCATTCGACAGGCCCGCAAGCACATGGCCTGGTATGCCAAGGGGTTTCCGGGAGCCTCAGAGCTGCGCGATCGGCTCTGTCAAATCGAGTCTGTGGAGCAAGGCTGTACGCTGCTCGATCGCGCTATTGCCGAGATTCAAGCCACCTGTTCAGATTGTTAAAGCATCCATTCAAGAATGCGTAACCTGGGTAGAGGAAACGGCTGTCTTCAAGGAGCTTGCCGATCGAGGAGCTTATTTGTTTAGCGCTAGATTCACGGCAGGGGCCGCTCCTTCAACATCATTCTGATCATTCTGAACCCTCAGCGATATAGGGCATCCAAATACAGCTTGACCACATCTAAATTAGAGTAGACGCTTTGCCACCCCTCCACCACTTGGGCGGCTACGGCTTTTTCTTGCAAGTATAGTGCGGCCACATTTTCTAAAAGCTGAAGACTCTTTGGGCGAGCGTCATCCATGTTAACACTGAGAGAGTCTCGGTCTAACCGCTCTAGAGTATGGCGATCGAGCTGGAGCCGCAAATATTGCGTATCGACGCCGTCTTGAGGATATGGATCTGAAATGATCTGGCGAGAAACGTAGTCATGCACATCTGAGGGAGCATCCATCAACACATCTGAAATTCGCAAGCCCCACTTTACTAGCCCCCACTTGCGAACGGTGTTCCACAGCATCTTGTCTGTCACATCTCCCGTGCCGATAGACAAGACCTTAATATTTTGAAGGGCTTGGGCAGGGGTCTGTGCGGCGACCCGGCGTCTTGAATCGAAGCCCGGTTCATTGTCAGGATTGGGGTCACAGAGAAGGCGAATGGCTTCGGCCACAGCGCAAGCCGTCGGGTTGTTGGCACAGACCCCGCCATCAATCAGCGAATATTCGTGCAGGGTGCCATCATCGAGGGCAGCATCAATGCGCACGGGCGGCAGAAATGTAGGGGCAGATGCCGAACTCACACAGGCTTCCCATAGGGCTAGGTGATTTTTTTCACCCGTCTCCGAATCTACTACGGTGTCGCTGTTGTACCATTTCCCCTTGCGCCAGCTCTTGAAAACAATGGCATTGCGGCTATGGGTGTCGTAGGAGGTAATGACCAGTCGGGACATTCTGTTTTGTGGCACAACATCAGATAAATATCGGATATTGCCTTGGGCGTCATATCCAATATGCTTCTTAACGGTGCGGATTAAGCCGTCGTTTGAAAATTTGGGTGCTGATACCCCATGCTCAAGCAGTACGGGTAAGCGCTTGAGATGAAATCTTCCCCGATAGGGAAAAATAACTGTTCCTTCATTTTTGTAGAGATCGATTAAGTCTTGAACCCTCATGCCAATGGCTAACCCTGCCGCAAGCAGAGATCCGGTCGAGGTTCCGGCAATCAGGTTGAAGTGCTGGTTGAGAGGTGCGCCTAAATATTTCTCGACTTCAAGCAAAAGGCGAGCTGTAATGATGCCGCGCATACCGCCACCATCCAGACTGAGAATTCGGATTTTGTTCATGTCACCTTTGATGGTTGTGCTACGCCCTAAATCACCCTTGCCCCATTTCTGGGGAGCGCTTCTCGCTATCTTATTTCAAGTTAAGAATTTTCGAGGCGATATTCTCGTGCCATTGAGTGGGTAGGGCGATCGCCCTGGTAATGACACGAATAAATTCGGGTTTCTCCTTTTTGTTTAGTCCCAGGTCTTCAGGTGGGCGTAATCGACCATTTGTTGGGCAGCAGTTAGCGAAATGTTGTGGCGATCGCTCAACACTTGCGGCATGGCATCACAATCGCGATTGGGATCAACCCCCTGAGCTTTAATAGCGGCAGGAAGCGCGACGTTGCATAGCAAAGGAGCCGGACTGGTGGTGAATTGAGCCAAGGTGAGATGTCTCGCATCTCGAAAGTCGGTATTCAGCAAGATAGCGCCATCCAAGACGGTGTTACTAAAGTTGGCGTCACTGAGGGTAGCGTTGGAGAAATTGGCGCTGGAGAAATTTGCATCGCTGAGATTGGCGTTGCGGAGGTAAGCGTCGCTGAGATCGGCATTGTGGAGGTCGGCAAAGCGAAGGTAAACGGTGCTGAGGTTTGCCGCACTGAGGTCGGCATTGCGGAGATTGGCATTGCGAAACACGGTGTCACGCAGAATGGCGTTGTGGAGGTTGGCGTTTGAGAGGTTGGTGTTGTGGAGGTTAGCGTCGCGGAGGTTGGTGCCGTGGAGATCGGCGTCGCTAAGATCGGCTGTGTGGAGGCTGGCGTTGTGGAGATTGGTGCCGTGGAGGTCGGCGTTGCGAAGGTTAGACAGGCTGAGATCAGCGGCGCGGAGATAGGCATTGCTGAGGTCAGCGGCGCGCAGGTCGGCGTTTTGTAAAGAGGCACGCGCTAGTGGACGACAGTTGCCAAAGAATCGTTCTAAAACATAGGTTGGCATCCAGTCATCGCTTGTTGGTTTCCGGCAGCCCTGAACGAGAGCTTCAACGGCCTGTTTTTCTGCCTCTCCTGTGCCATCTAATGTGGCCTGAGCTGCTTTGACACTGTGTTCTCGTAGCTGAGCTTCGACGACTCCGCCCATGACCACGGCTGGAATCAACAGCCAACTGGCTATTTTGAGTGGGGTGATTCGCCATGGCTTGGTTCGGTTTGGCTCGATTCGCCGTGAATCGGGTTGGTGTGGCTCGGTATTCTGTGGCTCGGTTTGCTGTGGGGTGCTCCGCTGCTGACGGTTTGGAATGACGGAGGTTGCAGACTCTGGCGATGATGGGGGATAGACAGGCTTTGCTTGAACAGGGTTAACCATCGCTGTCGGTTGTTTGGGCTGCTTCATTGTCAGGATGTGATGGCTGGGTTGGTGCGTCGGCTGAGTGGGTCTGCTCTCTTCTGGCTCTGTCTGCCAGGTGCGCGTTAGATCAATGGCATTTCTCTTAATCGCGTGACGATGGGTCGTTTCACAAACGGTTTTGCGTATGGGCTGTGATAACTCTTCCCGCAGCATCTGATTCACCTCATTTGCGAAGGCAACGCTATCCATCCAGTGCCCCTGCTGTTGCATGAAATCGAGGCTATTCATCTGCGATGGAGTCAACTCATGAGCAGGCTGCTTCGACCCTGGCCACAATGGCTCAACGCCACGAGATGCCCCTGTCAAGCAGCGATCGCGCTTTTCCCCATGGCTGACAGTTGCGGCGTTTTGATTCACGACTAGACAACCGCTTGAACCGCAGTCAATCCAGATGATGCGCTGCTTGACCGGGCTCTCAGACAACAGCCGTTGCAGCCAGCGAAGGGATAGCCCAGAGTGCAGACGGCTCGGATCAGTATCGCTCGTCGCTAAAAAGTCTTTTTCAAAATCGTCCTGATGCAGCCGCCCATGCCCAGAAAAGTAGAGCAATGCCGTATCGGGTATTTGGAACCTGCTAGGGCAAAACAGTTGCCTGAGAGCCTGTTTTAACTGAAGCTGTGACACGTCGCAGGGGTTAGCCCCTGTGGGCAACTGTCGCACTCTCTGAAAGCCGCCTTCTTGTGCAAGTCGTTGGGCGATCGCCGCTGCATGGTCAGCAGAAGCGTTCAGCGATTTCAGATGGGTATACGAATTTATTCCGACAACAAGGGCGTCGCGACTCATGGTAGATGGGTAGATGTTTGGGGTTAAAACGAATCGAAGCGGTTTTGGAAGATGCCCCCCCTTGTTTTTAGCACTTGTTGCCAGTTTTCTCACACCCCTAAAAAAACTGATCTTCTATTGAACCTGGTTCAACACCTCCTCCTATATCGCCGCACGCCTTCCCAAAATCCCTTCATCTAGCGCAGCGCAGAATGGCTGGAGGCTGGCATTCTAGCTCCAGAATCTTGCCCGTGCGAGGATGCCGAAAGGCGACTTGATAGGCATGGAGAAAATAACCGCAGTCACCGGGCACAGGCACCCGATCGCTTTTTTCTTGTAATACATCGGGATGAAGGCTGCCGCCGACACCATAGAGCGGGTCGCCGATTAGCGGAAACCCCACCGACGCCAGATGAATGCGAATTTGGTGGGGGCGTCCGGTGGCGATCGCCACGCTCAGTAGCGTAGACGATAGCGTAGAGTCAGCTCGGCGTTCTAGCACGTCGCATTCGCTGTGAGCTATACGTCCTTCCTGTGCTGCACCATACACGTATCCTAATGTGGGATGGGGAATTTTGCCGATGGGCTGGGTGATGGTGAGGCGATCGCCCAAATTCCAATCGCCGACGAGGGCGCGGTAGACTTTGCGAATTTGGCGATCGCGCAGTTGCTGACTGAGAGACGATCGGGCGAGGGGCGATCGGGCGATCAGCATTAGCCCCGAAGTGCCCCGTCCGAGTCGATGAATCGGCACCGGGTTTTCGTGGGGATAGCGGTTCTGGAGCTGCCGCAGCAGGGTGTGTTCTAAAAAGCCCGCTCCTGGCAGTACAGGTAAGCCGGAAGGCTTATTCACGGCCCACACATCCTCGTCTTCGTAGAGGATCGGAATGTCTAAGGCAACTTCGGGTTCGTCCCAAGGAGGGCGATGATAGGCCAGCCATTGGCCTCCATTGAGCAGAGTCTCTGAGGCAATGACACCTCCATTTAGAGTCACCTGTCCGGCTTCAATCCGCTGTTGCCACTCGGCTGTTGAGGAATGATGATATCGCTGAACGTAGTAGTCTAGAACGGTTTGGCCTGCGGCTTTTTTGTCTACCTGTTCGCGGTAGACCCAGCCCCGGTTCATTGCCATATTAAATGGGCTGCATATTTTCCTGAATGAGTTGCTGAGTCACCGGGCCTGCAACCCCTGTGGGTTCAACTTTATTGAGTTGCTGAAACCGATACACGGCGTTTTCTGTAAGAGAGCCGTAATAGCCCGTCACTGGGCCTCGATAGACTCCAATCTGCCCCAAAGATTCTTGAAGCTGGCGCACGGCTGGGCCGCGATCGCCTCGATAGAGGAGCGTTCCGGGAGATGTCTGCCCTGCAAACGTGCCCACGCCAGTGTTAAATGACGCCACTCCCGAATTTTGAGAACCAGGGCTGATGCCGTTGGGCTGAAACCTGCTCGACTGAGATGAGCTGATATCAAAGGGGCGACGATCCGCTCCTCCTGTGGTGTTGGCCGTGGTGTTGGGTGCCACACTGGCCAAGACGCTCAGGGTTTGGGCATCTGCAATTCCTGTTTGGGGCAAGCCGTTGGCCTGCTGAAACCGGAGTACGGCATCTTGGGTGCGGGGGCCGTAGTAGTCTGTGATCGACCCTGCATAGTAGCCCGCCTGGGTAAGCTGCACCTGGAGCTGGGTCACCGCTGGCCCGGTGCTGCCGACGCTGAGGCTACCTGTCCCCACAATGGGAGCCGGGTTGCTGGAATCGTGTGAGGGCGGCGAGGCGGCAGACTGATTAGAGAAGATATATCCTGGTGCAACACGCTGCAAGGCCGATAGGGTTTGTGGCCCTGCAAGACCATCGACAATGATGCCTTGAGCTTCCTGAAACCGCCGCACGGCGGCCATGGTCAGGTCTCCGTAGTAGCCAGTGATGGGGCCGTGGTAGTAGCCAGCGGTGGTTAGCCCTTGCTGGAGCTGGGTCACGGCTGGGCTGCGATCGGCATGGCGCAAGAGAGTGGCGTTGGCGCTTTGGGTAGGGCTAAAGCAGAGGGAGAGAGCACACACCAAACTCAGGAGTGAAATAGAGCTGACCCGTCGCCATGACACCCCCCACGAGATCAGGGGTAAGTCTTGAGATTTTGCATAGGAGGAAGTCTGAGACATCGTTTGCGCCTCAGGGGATCCATAGGCGATCGCACCATGCAAATAGCCTAAAACTTCCATCCAACCTGCCTCCCTTTAACCCAATGTTGAGCCAAACTCTGGCTCAATGCTTACCTCATCCTGCCCCAATTCTTTACTATACGGTCAGAATGCCTATGGAAATCATACTCGGGGTTACCGTGCGATCGCCACTTTCGAATTGATGAATGATACAGAACCTAGCAACCCACCCATTGCCTGCTGTACGGGCATGGCATTGCCATGCCCCTCCGAAAATCATTCGCCAGTTAGCAATATCGGGGGATGAGGGGCTGGGTGCCCATGATCGCGACTTTGTCTCATCGCGACTTTGTCATGCCAATGACTCGATAGCCGATGTCACGTCGATAATACGCGTCTTTGAATTGAATGCACTCCACCGCTCGATAGGCATTGGCGATCGCCGCTTCAAAGGTGTCGCCTAACCCGGTAACGCCCAGCACCCGACCGCCATCGGTGACGACCTGATTATCCTTCAGCCGAGTGCCTGCATGGAAGGCGATCGCCCCCGACTCTTCTGCTTCAGCGATTCCCGTGATCGGATATCCCTTCTGATAGCTGTCGGGGTAGCCCCCTGAGGCCATCACCACACAGGCCGCCGCCGCATTTTTCCAGGGAATCGGCGGCAGTGAGTCCAATCGCTGCTCGACACAGGCCATGATCAGCTGATCGAGGGGCATGTCGAGCAAAGGCAACACCACCTGAGTTTCTGGATCGCCAAAGCGGCAGTTAAACTCAATCACTTTTGGCTCTTGCTCTGGGGTGATGATCAGACCCGCGTAAACTACGCCGCGATAGTCGATATTGCGCTGGCGCAGAGCCGCTAACACCGGGTCTAAAATGCGGCTCTGAATCTGCTGAAGCATCGCGTCAGACACCACCGGGGTTGGCGCATAGGCTCCCATGCCGCCTGTGTTTGAGCCAGAGTCGCCTTCGCCGATGGGCTTATGATCTTGAGCCGGAATCAGCGGTCGAATGGTAAGCCCGTCGGTTACGGCTAACACCGATGCTTCTTGCCCCGTGAGAAATTCTTCAACAACGATTTGCTGTCCCGCAGATCCAAAGCGCCCGTCGAAGCAGTCGTCAATGGCGGCGATCGCCTCATCCAGAGTCTGAGCCACCGTGACGCCCTTACCCGCCGCCAGACCATCGGCTTTGATCACAATAGGCGCACCCTGAACCCGGACATAGGCTTTAGCCGCCTCAGGGTCTTGAAAGGTTTCAGACTGAGCCGTGGGAATATTAGCCGCTTGCATCAGCTCTTTTGCCCAGGCTTTACTGGCCTCAAGCTGAGCACCCGCCTGGGTTGGCCCAAACACCTTCAGCCCTTTGCCCTGCAACTGGTCGGCAATGCCCGCTGCAAGGGGAGCCTCTGGCCCAACGATCACAAGGCTAACGGTGTGAGTCAGCGCCAGCTGGGCAATGGCGTCAAAGTCATCAATGCTGATCTCAATGTTTTGGCATTTGGGTGTCTGAGCTGTGCCGCTGTTGCCAGGTACACAGTAAATCTCGTGAATGTGGTCAGACTGCGCGAGTGAAAAGGCGATCGCATGTTCGCGTCCACCATTCCCAATGACTATGGCGTTCACACTGTTCCTCTCTCTGTGACGGTAATCCTGTAGGACAGAATATCAGGAACAGTGAGTGTCTTGGCTCTGTGGACTGGAAGCAAATCTAAATCTTGAGTACCGCAGCGGTGGAGTGAAAAAAAGCGCAAGCTACACCCAGGACATTACACCCAGGAGTAGGGTGGGAAAAGGGTGTAAGCCCGTGCCCACCAAAAACACAGAATCAGGGGAAAACATACCCAAAAACAGAATCAGGATAATGATGGGCACGCGGTGCTTTGCCCATCTTACGGGTTCAAATCGCCCTCTGGCATGGCGGCGAAGTGTTCTTGCACGAGTTTGTGAATGAACCGATAGCGACCACCGATGCGCTGAAGTAAAAGTCGGTCAGAACAGTAGTTGAGAAATCGCGCATAGTTCCAGGGAATAGAACCGCTGGAATAGAGAGTGAGGCGGAGTGAGAAATGCTGAATGCAGGGCAAGCCACCACCGAAATAAAACGCCAGATAAATAGGTAGCCAAAGGGCTAGTGCGATAATTGAAAAAGTTCCATCAATTGAAGGAATTTCATCTTCTGGCAACACCTGAGGAAGAATAGCCCACAGACCAAAATACAAAACAAGAGTCAGAATAATGCCCAATGTGGTCAAGACTCCTGTATTTTTTGCTGATTGAATAATTCCCTGATTGGGCAGAGTGCGAGTCTGAATCTCTGATTTCAGACCACCAATCAGCTTTTGAAAAAATTCTTTTCGCGAAAAGGACAGATCAAATGATTCAACTAAGTCGATAGAATCCAGACCAACAATAAGACCAACAACCAGACCACCAATCAGACCACCACCCAGACCAGCAATCAGACCAACAATAAGACCAACAATCAAACGATATTTCCACCATTGCCCAGGTGTTTTCAACATCCATTTAGGCTGCATCTGTTCGATTAAAAACTCATCTTGAGACTCTTCCTGAAGCCGCTTCGCCAACCAGATCAGCCAGCGTCGCGTCTGTCGAGCTTCTGGTTCTTCTACATTCTTTCCCTGATACGCTCTGGAATTGACGGGACAATCATGCAGCATTCGCCTCACATAGCCATCAAGTAACTGAGTCCGCCGCTGTTCCAGCGACTCCTGCCGACTCCACGATTCCAAATCCAACTCCTTTCGCGCCAACACCGACAGGCTCAACCACAACGGCGTTTTGATCAGCTCTAGCAGTTGTTCATCCTGCTGCAACGTACTCCACAGATCCGCGCAGTCCAGGGTCGTGAGATAGTTTTTCACCTGAGCATCATTCAGCGGCCTCAGACAGATCGCTCCATTCAGATTCAGGCGAGTATTCGCAGCCGTTATGAGCTGGTCATACTCTTCTTCACGACAGCAAATCGTCAGCGCTGGCGGTACCTGTTCACCCTTCAAAAACTGATTAATCGCCAATAGGCAAGCCACCTGGCGCTCAGATGCCACTTCATCGAGACCATCCAGCAACGGCAACAGCTTCTGCTCCGCCAGCCACTCTTGCCCCAGCTTGCGGCTCACCCCATATTTTGAATTCAGCTCCCGCGCCATCCACTCGGCAATGCTGTCTGTCGCTGCCGATTTCTTCGACGGCTGAAACTTTCTCCACGACGACAGGTTAAACAACACCGGAATCGGCGCATCCGGATCATCCTGTGCCGATTGAATCAGCTCTCTCGCCAGGTCAAGCATCGTCGTAGTTTTGCCTGAACCCGGTTCACCCAAAATCAACAGCTTGCCGCTAATGGTGTCTCGGCTGAATACCTCAAACACGCTCTGATCATGAGGAATCGGCTGCTTTTCACCCGTGCCAATCTTCACATCCCCATCCCAAGGACGGCGCACCCGTTCTCTCTGATTGTCTTTCGGCAGATTGATCAACACCGCATGGTGAAGCGACTGATTGAGGCGATCGCTCACTTCTGTGGCTACGGCCTTGAGCAACACCTGTTCAGCATTGGGGCGTTTGCTGAGTTGTCCCAGATTGATCGTGATTTTATCTCTGCCAACTTTATCACCCGCAACATTGTCCTTTTCCCCGAACTGAGCAGTTCCGTGGTCTGTGACCGAGACCTGCTGGTTTCCGTCTCCCTGAATATTGCGATCGCCCTGAACGATATTGTTTTGCTCAGAGTGTTGGATATCGATATTCGCTTCTGATGTGGGATCTGAGTCAGGGGGCTGCATCTGGCTCATGGGCGTAGGGGTAAATCATGCCCCTCAAGTATAACCGCACCCTAACGCAATGGCGATCGCCCCTCAACACAAAGGCGATCGCCCAGCGACTGACCGGGCTGGTCGTCAAATAGACCTGTGGCGTTGGCAAAGCCTCTCTGAAAGAGAATCGCCCGATGATACTGTTCGAGTTGCCATTTTTGACTGATCTCCCAGCAACCCTAACGGGTATGCAATGAGATTCCCGCTTCACTGGCTCACGCCTAGATATCCAAGCAAGCCTAGATATCCCCGGTCAGAACGCCTCCACGGGCTGTTTGCTTAACGTCCACGACACGCCCTGCCGCTGCCGGTTTGAAAGGGAGCACAACTTCCCTGGTGCGTTTCTGCCCTCGGAGTCCGGTGATGGATATCCTGCATGGATCGCCATCCTGTGCAGGATCTATTCTATCCCTTTTGCAGCGAGTAAAGCCCTTAATATACAAAGATTCCAGGAAATCTAGACGCTTTCACCACCCCCCAAGCTTCGCTATAGGCGGAGCACTAGCGGAATTCTGGTAGATTTCGGCCCGATTCCTTCTCTCGCTCTCGCATTGTTCAGGGATGCACCTCAATCTACGCGCCCTACCACCAGCCAAATCAAAGATTATGGCTGGTGTACTGGTCGGTTTCTGATAGGTTTAGGACTAACTGTGAGACCTAAAAGGAGTTTATTTGAGAGATGAAAGAATGCTCTCACCTCGCTCACAAAAT
>JBARXP010000046.1:0-4248 GCA_049647405.1 Elainellaceae cyanobacterium
TTTCTACCAAAATGGTGATGCGTTTCACCCCCTGTTGCCGAAATCGAGCTTCGGCCTCGGTGACGAGAGCCGTTGCAATTCCCCAGCGTCTGTAGTCAGGATGAACCACGAGCCGATACATATTGCCACGCCAGCCATCAAAACCTGCGATGAGGGTACCAATCATCTGAACCTGGTTCTCTGGGTTTAGGTTCTCTGCAACGGATTTCCCTGCAACAGATTGCTCTGCAACGGATTGCTCTGCAACTAAGAAATGGATGGCACTTGAGGCGATCGCCCCTTGCACATCTTCCAAGGTATCCGTCAGGCTCACAGTTGCCCCTGCCGCTTGCCACAGAGCCAAAACGGCTGCCGCCTCAGCAATTTGGCACTCTCGAATGTTGAACTCTTTCATTGAAGATGACTACGCGACTCGAAATCTTTCATAGACTAGCAGCATATCTAAGGGATTAGGATGTGTACAATAATGTGACTAGACCGCCTCTAATCCTCAACTGAGGAGGCGATCGCAGCATCTAGGGTGTAAAAGATGGCAGTCGAAACATGGTCAACGATTCCCCTTGTTGACTTTGCTCCTTTTTTAATCGATGACTCAATTGGTCAGCAACAGGTAGCCGCAGAAATCTATAGAGCCTGTCACGAGATCGGGTTTCTATATGTCATTAATCACGGCATTCCCCAAGACATGATTGACCGGGCGTTTGAGCAGTCGCAACAGTTTTTTGATTTGCCACTGGCTCAAAAGCAAAAAGTTGCCTGGTCAAATGAATTTAGTAATCGGGGCTATGTGGGGCGAGAGCGAGAGCGCCTAGATGAAACTCAGCCCGGTGATGTGAAAGAAGCCTTCAACATCGGCCAAGAGGTGCCCCAAGATCAAGCCTTTAGCCAAGGGGCAGCTCTGGTGCTCAATCGTTGGCCGGCAGGTCAAGATGCCTTTCGAACCACGATCAGTGAGTTGTTTGAAACCTGTACCGTGGCCGCAGCCCATGTGCTGCGAGCCTTTGCGATCGCCCTTTCCATGCCAGAGACCTTCATCGTAGAGCAGCACCGCACTCACAACTACACCCTGCGCCTGCTCCACTATCCGCCCTTAGATGCCATGCCAAAACCGGGTCAAATGCGGGCGGGAGCCCATTCTGACTACGGCTCGCTGACGCTGCTGTTTCAAGATGATGTCGGGGGGCTGGAAGTGCTCAATGCTAAGGAGCAGTGGATCGCAGCCCCCGCTGTACCGGGCGCTATCTTAGTCAACACTGGAGATTTGATGGAACGCTGGAGCAATGATGTGTTTCGCTCAACCCAGCATCGAGTCAGGTTACCCGACGCTGATCATGCAGGGTGCGATCGCTACTCTATTGCTTTTTTCTGTCAGCCTGATGCCGAGGCTGAAATTGCTTGCCTGCCAACCTGCCAAAGTGCAACTCACCCGCCTCAGTATCCTCCGGTCAAGTCGGGTGAATATTTGCTGAGTCGGCTTCAATCTACTTACTAAGTATGTGGTCAAAACTAAAAGAAACGGTGTGTGCCCCCCGCCGGGGGGCACACACTCACATCGCATCGTTTAATTATGGCTACCTACTTAGCCGATCAAATACGTGAGGTTTAGAAAGGATATGGTTAACCCTAAAGCAAACGGCGTTGCATAACGAAGAGATGGGCGTTGCTGATTCCAAGTAAGTCGCCTAAGGGCATTCGCTAATCGGTTAATCAATCTTACTGGGCGGCCAAGATTGTTGCTAAATAAAAGTTTATTCAGAAAATTCCTAAAGCGCTTGACATCTTAAATATGCATTCAGTTAAGTGCGTACTCGGTTATGACACTTAACGTAGATCGGGTGGTGCGCTAGCAGTATTTATACATTGAAAAGTCAAGCTTACTGCAATCTTCAACCAGTCTATTTTCTCAACCAATTCACTCATGAAATAGAACTTCTATGGCTAACAATATCCCTACAGCCTGATAGTTCTAACTTAGCAAAGTCAGGCCATGACAACTAGCAAAAGGATACCATCATGACTTTTGAAAATAGAGCCAGGGTCACTCCCCAAAAAGGTGACGGCAGAATTCAAGAACCTGCTCGAGATCGAACCAGCCACCACGACGCTCAGACCAAGCGTGGCGTCGGCGTTTTTGCCGATTATCAAACCACAGACAAAGCGCTAAGAGAGCTGAAAGAGATTGGCTATGGGATGGAGCGTGTATCCATTATCGGCCAAGATTCAGAGCATCTCAATCGATCGGGTCAAACTGGAGACGCTCAGGTGCAAGACCTTCAGGCTGATGACGGTAATCATGCCGATGATGGCGCTACAACAGGCGCTATCTCCGGTGGCACGGTAGGTGGGATTACCGGTCTGCTAGTCGGGCTAGGTACGCTGGCTATTCCTGGAGTTGGCCCAATTATGCTAGCTGGGGCAGCGGCTACGGCGATCGCATCAACGGCTGCCGGTGGGGCGATCGGTGCTGTTACCGGTGGCTTAGTGGGCGGACTAGTGGGCTTGGGCATCCCTGAAGATCGGGCTAAGGTCTATAACGATCATCTGTCTCACGGCAAATATCTCATCATCGTTGATGGCACAGACAGCGACATTGACCGCGCTGAACCCATCCTCAAGCGCCAAGACATTGACGAATGGGATGTTTACGAGACAGCAGATCAGTCTGCCACGCCCCGCAATAGCCCTACGTCACCAAGAGGCACCCATCAAAGAGATGCTGCCGGAATGTCCTCGGGCTCACTTTAAGGTTCGTCTGAGAACAAAACCCAGCTTTAGCTACAGCAATTACAGGTGACGTAGTGGGCATTGCCCACCATTTGGAAAGATATACCAAGTCCAGCTCGGGAGCTGTAGCTTGCCTATAGGCAGAGCTTTACTGCTGAACCTGGATGAGGTTTATCTCCCAGAAATCATCTGAGGCGATCGCAAATTTGATTTCGATTACACCCCTACAGAAATAAGGTTTTAGTCATGAAAAAAATGAGTCTGTTAGTGCTAGGTAGTTTGCTGTTTCTGGGGGCTGCGGCCTGTAGCAAAGGGTCTGACACCGCTGCGACAGATGACAATGGCATACGCAGCGAACAAAGAGAATCAGATGACCGCGCCCGTGAACAGCGCGATGACATGAATCCTTTAGCCGATGACGAACAGCAAACCACAGGAGATTTAGCCGTTGATGTGCGCAATTCCCTAGAAAGCAACCTGCCAGGTAGTCGATTGTCTGTCGATGTTGATGATGAAAGTGGAATGGCAACGATCGATGGCACCGTGCTAACCCAAGAGGAGTTTGACGAGATTGAACCCCTAGCGATGGCAGTTAAGGGCATTAAGTCAGTCGATGTCAATGCAGAGATTGATTCCAACTAAGCCAACCCATGTTGAGACGCGTAGATTTTCCCACTTTTAGAGGAACCGCTGCGCGTCTCTCTTCTATAGCAATCCGGAGCAATCCGGATTGACTCGTGAAAATATACCAGGATAATGACCGAGGCTCCCTAGATACTGGTAAGTAGGCGGGTGAGGCTTGGGGCCTCCCGCAGTCCGGATCGCACCACCTCAAACGCTGCGGACTTGAGTCTTTGAAGTGCGGTTCAATGCCGCCAAAGCGATCGCCGTAGAACGCAAAGATTTGCAAAGACGGGGGGTAGTTCGATAAGACACCCCAAGCCTCTCCAGCCATGGGACATGAGCAGTTGCAAGATGCACCGTCAACCCATGGTAAAGGTAACCTGCAAAGCCAATTTCACTCGCAGTGCCCACTGCCATCCTTGCTGCTGGGGCCAGCACAACCACTCTCGATGCTGGAACCCTTGAGGCATTGGACACTTTCAGCCGCTGGTCAGACCAACCCCACCTTGCGCTAGCAGTGCCGCACGGGCAATGCCTTCTATGGGGCTACCCCGATGCCCTGATTCCGCTGACGGTCGTGGGCTGCGCTTTAGCGCGACCGGATGGGTTGATGCAGCAGGGAGCCTTCACCGCCCTACGCCGAGATGCTTGATCATCGTTTGAAAATGACCTGATCACCAATACCCTTTCCCTCGTCGGAATTGTGGCGTTGATGCAATTACATTCCTCGACACACCCAACTTCCTAAGTGAGGAGTTGAGCCCCACCCAGGGGAGTCTTTTTATCATTGCACTTGGCGCACGGACGGTAGCTTATACCACGGCAAATTGGGATACTCATGATGTTCCCAGTGGTAACCAAAGTGATAGCAAGTTAAGAAGGACAAAATGAGTGGATAGT
>JBARXP010000047.1:0-21463 GCA_049647405.1 Elainellaceae cyanobacterium
TGCTGCGCTCCTGGGCGATTTCGATATTTCGCAAAGCCGGACATCCCTCCCTCACAAAAGCGATACGCGGGTTCCGCCATGATTTGCCCACCCTTATTTCCTTTCTCTAGAGAATCAGCCCTACCCCGTCGGGGGGCACACACCGTTCTATTTAGTTTTGAGTAAATATCCGTAAGCAACTTCACGCCAAGGTCGAGTTTGCTGACATCATCCGGATAGGGAACCGGGAAAATGCAAATAATGACAGGGCTTGACCTGAGACGACGCCAGTCAGTCAAATCTTCTATGCGCGAATTCTATGCGCGAAGAGATGTCTCCAGAGTATCCTTGAAGCTCTGAGTTCCTGTATCCCAGTGGCGAAATGGGCTCCAAAACCCAATATTTGTTGGGCAAAAAGGATGTGCCACTGTAGATTGTAAGCCTTACCAAGGGTTGTTCCTGTGGAATCTTCACTGCGGCTTTTTCGTGCTCGGCTCTCGTGGCACGTGGTTTTGTGGATTTTTGCGAGCATCGTTGTTGTTGAGGCCGTCATCTTAGTGCCGTCGTATCTCCGGCGAGAACGGGAGCAACTGCGGAATCTGGAGACGATCTCTTTCGAAGTGCTCTCGTCGTTGATGCAGCTTCCGATGGACGAGGGGCAGCAGGCTGCGTCTGACTCTTTCTCGATTCAGTATTTGCCCCAAACCGTCAATGCTGATTCTGTGATTCGAGGCGGCGAGCTGTACCTCCCCAATGGAGAACTGATCAGCTCTTTTGGGGAAACCCCTAGCATCGCGTTTACGCCTGAGTTGGTCAACGAGATGAGCCGCGATCGCAGTCCCAATGGCGATCGCTACGACGTGTCTTGGCCTGCCGCAAAAATGGATGGAGCTTATGTTTTAATTGTTCGCCACGACTCCTCAGCGATAAATGCGGACTTAAGAGCCTTTGCTTGGCGTGTGGTTGGCCTGGTTCTAATCATTTCCATCGTCGTGACGTTAGCGACGATGGCAGCGCTGGGCATTGCGGTGATTGCTCCCATTCTAAAGCTGCGTGAAGACTTGTTGTTAGCGGGGGATGCCATTAGCGAAGAGATGGCGGCACCTCGGTTTCAGACTCTTCAAACCCAGCGAAAAGACGAGTTGGGCGATGTCATGGAAGCCTTTCACCAGATGTATGGCCGCATTCGCCAGGAAATTACCATTCGACGGCAGGCCGAGTTAGCTCTGCGGACGGAGCAAGAAAAAGCCGAACGCCTCTTGCTCAATATTTTGCCGCAGTCCATTGCAGACAAACTCAAACAGAATCAGCAAATCGTTGCAGAGCGGTTTGAGTCAGTTACAGTTCTGTTTGCAGATATTGTCGGTTTTACCGAAATTGCCGCACGCATTTCGGCTACCGAACTGGTCGGAATGCTCAACCAGATTTTTTCGGCCTTCGACCAGCTTGCCGATCAGTATGGGCTAGAAAAAATTAAGACCATTGGCGATGCCTACATGGTAGTGGGCGGCTTGCCGATGCCCCGCACTGACCATATGACGGCGATCGCCGATATGGCGTTGGCCATGTGCGCTGAGATCCAGCAGTTTAAGACCGACTTGGGAGAACCGTTTCAACTGCGGATTGGCATCAGCTCTGGAGCCATTGTTGCAGGCGTTATTGGGCTGAAAAAGTTTAGCTACGACCTGTGGGGAGATGTGGTGAATGTGGCGAGTCGCATGGAGTCTCACAGCAAACCTGGACACATTCAGGTGACGGAGACGGTTTACAATCACCTCAAAGATCAATACTGTTTTCAGCGACGAGGGCTTTTGGCGGTGAAAGGCCGTGGAGAAATGGTCACCTATTTTTTAACCGGAGCGATCGCTTCTCCTCGTGACTGAAATGGGGGACTGAAATGGGGGGCGATCGACTGACTCTTAGAATCTGGTGTGCGGTCAAGAAGGGGCAATCTGTTCGCTGTACATTAAAAGATAGAGAGCATGTGCTTGCAAATATCTCGAAATCCCCTCATCCCTGGCTCCCGTTGGGCTACTGTTTATACATAATTCCTCAACGTTGACCTCTCCGAGAAGTGATCTCCCCTAGCCCCCCTTAAAAAAGGGGGGAATCGGACTCAAAGTCCCCCTTTAAGAAGGGGGATTTAGGGGGATCTTTCGAGGTCTCACGCATAAAAATGAGATGTGTATACATAGGAACCCCCGATGGGAGAGGAATTTAGGGTGAGGGTGCAAACGTGACATGCTCCCTAAAAATAGGCGCAGCAGCGTCGATTGAACACGATAAAGATGTTGTGGACTATGTGGATGCAAATACGGAACGAAGTGCAGCGGCTTGCTTCGAGAATCGCACAATGGGCAGGAGTTGGGCTGCTGGTTGTGGGACTCGTACTCTGGGGCGGAACGTCTGATGTGGCGCTGGCCCAAGATCAGGTGGTTAATTACACCCTGACCGATCTCCAGTTTCGCGACTTCTCCGGCGAAAATCTGGCAGGCACGTCGTTTGCAGGGGCGGAGATGCGGGGCGCAAATTTTGAAGACGCAAACTTGCGAGCCACCATTCTCACGAAAGGCTCGTTTACCAATGCCAATTTGAAAAACGCGAACTTGACGGAAGTGCTGGGCGATCGCGTCTCGTTCAAAGGTGCAGACCTGAGCAATGCCCTGTTTATCGATGCGATTGCCACGAGTTCTAGCTTTGAAGATGCCAACATCACAGGCGCAGACTTTTCGGGGGCCATTCTCGATCGCTATTGGATGAGCCAATTGTGCGATCGCGCCGATGGGGTCAATTCCGTTACGGGGGTTTCGACCCGCTATAGCCTGGGCTGTCGATAAACGCTGTTGTTTAGAGAATCTTCTCTCCCAGCCTCCAACGCAAAACTCGTGGGTTTTCTAGCGCATCGCCTCTTTTCTGACTTGCTTTGGATCACGGGCTGAAGCGGCTGCTAGTTCTGCATCCATCAGCGTCTGTCCCGTTGCGGCTAGATACACATCATCCAAGCTGGGGCGCGCCTGAGAGATGCCGAAGGTCGGCAGTCCGGCGTCTTTGAGCGACTGCTGAATGGTGAGCAGGGCATCGCTGTTGGGATCAACCACAAGGTTTAACGAATTGCCCTGGGACTCATTGATGATGATGTCTTGCACAAAGGCAAGCTGTTTCAGCATCGAACGAGCACTTTCGGCTTCATCGTCGGGTGTAAATTCGCGAATGCGAAGGGTGACGCGATCGCCCCCAATCCGGTCTTTCAGATCTGAGGGCGTGCCCGCTGCAATGACAGTTCCCTGGTCGATAATGGCGACTCGGTCAGCTAGCGCATCCACCTCTTCAAGGTAGTGGCTGGTCAGTAGAATGGTCGTTCCCTCATCACGGAGCTGCCGCAAAAAGTTCCAAACGATCACGCGACTTTCGATATCGAGTCCGACCGTTGGCTCATCCAGCACCAGCACATTGGGCTGATGCAGCAAACCTGCGGCGAGATCTAGTCGCTTTTTCATGCCGCCAGAGTAGGTGCCGCTCTTTTTGTTGGCCCAATCTTGTAGCCCCAGCACATGCAGCATCTTGTCGATGCGGGGTCGCGCCTCCTTGCGGGGAATGTGGTAGAGAGCCGCCTGGAGTTCTAGTAGTTCTTTCCCGGTGAGCACTTTGTCGATCGCCACCTCTTGGGCGATGTATCCGAGCCGCTGTCGTGCCAGTTTTGGATGGTCTACCGCCGAAATGCCCATCACCTCGACGCGCCCAGCATCGGGCAGAGTAAGGGTGCAGAGACATCGCAAGGTCGTTGTTTTACCTGCCCCATTTGGCCCCAGAAGCCCAAAGATCTCGCCCGGTTCAACCGAAAAGGACACATCTTTGACCGCTGCAACCTCGCCGTAGCGCTTTTGGAGGTTTTCGATTAAAACTGCGGAGCCCATAGCTACTCTTTCTCCCAGAGAATTGTTACAAATCTCAATTCTTGTTTATCTATATTCTAGGACATCGCTTTTCTCGAACTCTCGTTGTCTTCAAGATCGGCTCACTTTACACGAGTAGGTTTGCACAAGTAAGTTTGCACGAGTAAATCAGTCATTGCATCAACAGTGAGCATCAACAGTGAACCCACAAAAAAAGCAAGGGCGATCGCCCTTGCCTCTGAAGTCTCCGTAAACCCGGTTTATGCGCCTGTGAGCATCGCATTAACCAACGGCATCATGGTGTCTGAGATAGAGGCCATCACCTGCCGAGTCATAGGCAAGCTATCGACGGCCATGCCTGCACAGAGCAACATCATGTAGAAGATGGAGTATTTGAAGACGGATCGAGCAACATCTTGGTTCTCCGGGTCTTGCAACAGCGACCATGATTTAGCGACGAATAAGCCGCCCAGGGCGATCGCCGACAGAGCATAGACAGTGCCCGATACATGCAGCGGGTAGACCAGCAGCAGCGTCATCGGAATCAGCATGACCGTGTAATACATGATCTGCTTTGCCGTGACCGCATCTCCCTCAATCACAGGCAGCATCGGCACACCGACTTTGGCGTAGTCTTGACGAATCATCATCGCCAGCGACCAAAAGTGAGGCGGAGTCCACATAAAGATAATGGCGAAGAGCACCCAGGCCGTCCAGCTCAGTTCACCCGTCACTGCTGCCCAGCCTACTAGAGGCGGAATCGCCCCCGCAGCGCCGCCAATCACAATGTTTTGGGTGCTGTGGCGCTTGAGCCAGTGGGTGTAGACCAACACGTAAGTGACAATGCCAGACATGGCAAGGCACGCACTCAACAGATTGGCAAATGTGACCAACAACGTGAAGGAAATAATCGCCAGGGCGATCGCAAAAATCAGGGCATCCCGAGGCTGCACCCGACCCGAAGGTAGAGGCCGATGGCGCGTCCGCTCCATGTCGTAATCAATGTCGCGGTCATAGAGACAGTTAATCGTATTGGCTGAAGCTGCCGCCAGAGTGCCGCCCAGGATCGTCATCAGCAACAACAGCGGATCAACCTGTCCCTCAGAGGCTAACCACATACTGCCTGCTGTCGTAATCAGCAGCAACACGATAATGCGCGGCTTGGTCAGTTGGGTATAGCTCCGAATCACCTGGAGGATATTCTCATGGTGACGAGAGGGAATCGTAGTCAATGTTTCGTGCATACGTGAATTCCTGTGGAATGTGCTTCAGGCTATGTGGGGAGTGACAAGTCTGATTGAAAAACTGGAAAGAGAAATCGGAAATGATCGCACGCAGAAGAATCGTGGGACATTCCGAGGGGGGCGTGAGATTAAGCTGAGTCAGCCTGCAATCGCTGAACGCGAAATCCAACGACAGCAAGACTCAGGAGCGTGCCCAAAAGAGCCGCACCGACGGCCTGATGAGTCACCGTCAGCAGCTCAACCTGTAAGTGGAGTTTGAAGGTGCCGACTCCGAGCAGAATCTGCGTTGTCAGGAGGCCCGCCACGACCCAGGCCAAGCGCCGCAGTCGCGACGGCAAAGCAGCATTTCGCCATGCCATGACCACCACCGCGAGAGACGCAAGGCTAGCAGGAACCACTCCAATCAAGTGACTGTTCATCACAGTGCAGAGGCTTTCGAGATTGAGACATTGATGCAGCGCCCAGCGAGAACCCACGAGGGCTCCCGTGAGACTCTGGCCGTAAATCACGATCGCCGCACCCAAGCTAACCCAGTGAATGTTTTGGAGCGCAGGTCTCATCTCGTCTCTAGGGGATTCGGTCATTGCTGCCATTCCCTTTGCGGCTTTTGTATCAACTGCACGATTCTCAACCGCACGATTGGCAACCCCAGGAACAACATGAGTCGCAGGCAGCAGCAAGATACCGACCACGAGTAGAGCCATAAAGAACAGCAGCGCGGTTCCCAAGTGAGCGGTCACGATGTCAAACCGCAGCATTTGGGTGACGGTCAAACCGCCTAAAACGCCCTGGAATCCAATTAGGCCGAGGACTCCGACAGATGCGAGGGGCATCCATCTCGGCAGGGTGCGGCGATGCCACCAGCTCGCTCCCACCAGCACGATCGCCATAAATCCGATGACTGCGGCATCCAATCGATGAAACCACTCTAGAAAAACCCGTAGGTTCATCTGCTGGGCGGGATACAGCGTGCCGTAGCAGAGAGGCCAGTCGGGGCAGGCTAAGCCCGCATTCATGACACGGGTGGCACTGCCGATCGCCATCAAAATAAAGGTGGCGATCGCCATTTTCCAAATCAATCGACGAATTTGAGTTTTGGCTTGATTCTCGGACTCAAGATATCCCGAATCTTGCGTCAGTTCTGAGACTAAATGCCCCACAGAAGATTGGGTATGAAGGGCAGAATCAGTCATTCCATCTCTCTCCTATATATTCTTCCAAAGCGGCTTTAGGTTCAATTGACAACCGCTACGTTCAAAGGGATTCAAGGCTGGTCTCTGAAAAATTTTTCAGGAGTTTTTTCTCAAATGTTGGTATCAAAAAAATGAATTGAACCTGAAATTGATGCGTCCACAAGGGAGGAATTGTAAGATAAGTCCCTCAAGATTCCTTGGCATCGCGAGACGTAAGTCGCCGTTCAGCCAATGTTGTGGATCGCATCACAGATATCTATAGAGGAAATTGCAGGCATCGTTTATGCACTCAAACTACAAAAGAGATGAACTTTAGTATTTTGATCAGCTTGTTAAAAAAGCATTAAGTTAACAAAACCCCTCAATCAACTTGCAATCATTCAAGATTCACTCTTTTAGCATGAACCCTATAGATTTAGATGTGCTGAGCCGCCACTCTCAGGTTGGCGATCGCCCTCATCTAACACTGTAATGACGACAACCCTGATCTGGGCAAAGCTTTAGGGTTTTCTTCCAATTGTCTACAAAATTCCGCGTTAACTTTCTTTATGATTTCTTTAGAAAGGTTGTTTGCCTGTTGCAATTTGAAAATTTTTGAGGCGATTTATTTGAATTGGCTCAATACACAATGACTCCGTGCAGTCGTATAACGTCCACACGGAGTCAGGCCAGCGACTCGCCGTTTTGCTCAGAGGTCAGAATTGTCGGACTCTTACTGTCCGAGCGTTTGGATGATCTCATCATGAATATCGCCATTGCTGACGACAACGCCCTGGTTGTCCATCATGCGGGCGGCGTTAGCGAAATCTAGGGGTTTGCCAAACATATCGGTGACGCGTCCACCCGCTTCTTCGACAACGATCGCCCCAGCGGCATGATCCCAAATTTTTTCGCGGTAGTCAGGCGACTTGGGCGACGGCAGCCGTAGGTAGAGGGCTGCTTTTCCAGCGGCAACGGCTCCATATTTGGCCTGACTGTCCATCCGCAGAGACTCTTGGGTGATGCCGACCGCTTTTGCCGCAGATTCTTGGCGGGAGTGATCCCCATGCCCCGACTCCATGCTTTCTACCAGGCGAAAGCCGTCGGCCTGATTGGCGCTGACCACCTTCAGCGGCTGAGGCTCACCCACAATTTCCCCGTTTGCAAACGGCACCATCGTAGCGCCTTCTCCTCTCACGGCCACAAACAACAGTCCTGGTGATCCCGCCTTGTCAAAGGTGAGTGCTGGGCAGGCCATGACGCCCAACTTCACTTCACCCGATTCGATTAATGCGAGGGCGATCGCATATTGGTCTTTGCGCAAAAAGCCCTTTGTGCCATCGATGGGATCAAGCGTCCAGTAGCGGGGTGACACCTGCCCGTTGCCTCGGTCGATCCACTCCAGCACGCCATCGGGGGTCGCGTCAGATTCGATCGCCTTCACCAAAGCCACAATCTGATCCAGGCGATCGCTCATCTCTGGCTGGCGCAGATCGGTCGTGTCTTCTTCGCCCACGATGGGATCATCAGGAAACACCGCATCTACCGCACGACAAATCACGGCCTGCGCCCCGAAGTCGGCGATCGTCACCGGACTTTTGTCTTTTTTCTCGATTGCTTCAGGGGAAATTTGATTGCGAACCGTCTCACACAGTTGAGCCGCAGCAAGGGCCGCTTTGATTGCAACGGTTTTCTCAGTGTCGTAAGCCATAGAGTTTAGCGCGAGCCTCTAAATGAGTCCTTTTTTGATGGGTATGAACGTAATTCCCAGTTTGGCGAATTAGCTATTTGACTACGCTCCCGACTCGCCCGCGAATAAATTGCGGGCTAATGAGTGAAAGCCCCGTTGGGGCTAAGATCTGTCGGCTATCAGTCCCGAAGGGACTTGGTCGTCTGTAGCCCGCAATTTATTTGCGGGTGTTGAGGCGTAACCATCATGAGAATTGCTGGGGTATAAACGTAATTCTTCTACGTTATACCTCGTGAGTGAGCCTGCCCGTGAAGAATCTCAATTAGGAACCCTCGCAGCCTAGGATCAAAGCCGCTCCCTGAGCCATTGTCGCGTTCCAAAAGACTGACAGGCTTGAGCTGCGACTACTCCTGCTTGTTCCAGTGCATTGATGATTTGTGCGTCCATTTCAGGCTCTGCGATCGCTGGGAATGGCTGCCCCTGCTGAACTTTGGGTTGGCTAAACTGTTGCAACCAGTGATGACAAAAAGCCCCATGAAAAATATCTCCCGCCCCCAGCGTATCGACCACCGATGCCGGAGTCGTAGATATCTGGATCATTGTGGACTGATCCGACTCATACAGAATCGGCTGCTCACCCCGCGTGATCACTCGATGCGTTATGCCCCAAGCGGCTAAGGCATTCATGACCTCTGCGGAGGTGGAGCAATGGGGCGGCTGGAAATTGGCCGAGCAGATGGCAACATCCGTATGGCGGAGCACCGTTTCGAATCGGGGCTTCCAGCTACCGCCATCGACGATGACCGGAATCCCGAGCTGACGAGCACGATGGGCGATCGCCTCTCCCACTGCCATCTGATGGCCATCGATGAGCACGACATCGAACTGCCCCCGGTCTAACTCACTCAGAATCGCGGCTGGAATCTGCTCCGGCGTCGCCTGAGATTTGACCGCATTGAGCGACACCACCGCGCGATCGCCCGTCGATTTTGTCACCATGATCGACGAGGCCGGAGGGGGCGTAGTCTGGTGCGGCAACAGATCGGCGATCGCCACACCGCATTCTTCAAGATCCTGGCGAATCAGGTGCTGAATTGGATGCTGGCCTAAGCCGCCGAGCACCGTCGCCTGATTGCCTAGGGCGCTAAATGCCACGGCTGCATTAGTGGCTGGCCCCCCCGCTGAGATCGCTGAATCAAGTGCCACACACTTTTGATTGGGCTGCGGCATTCTCTCGACTTGGTACACCATATCTAGCGTAATTAGCCCAACAAAAAGACCTCGAAACGCCATCGATATTGACCTTAATGACCATTGACATGAATGAAAATCTAAAAACGAGCAATCATTATCGCTCAATCAGCCTCACGGTAGTTTAGAATAAGCCAGAACAAAAGCACTAAGATCTGAAAGAGGGCGATCGCCCTTGTGTGGGGTGTGTTGCCATCGGCAAATGCACCACCAAGCACCGTAATTATTCTTTGAAAATTTGAGGATCAAGGGATGCAGTTCGGTGCGTTTGCTTGGCAGCAATGCACCCTACAGCTACTGAAGGAATTCTCAGGGCTTAGTTTTGAGTTTTGAATTCAATGCCTCACTTAACATTCAAAACTCAACATTCAAAACTCCTAATCACATTGGAGATCCCAGTCGTGTTAGATCTGACCAAGCTGGCTCAGCAAATGGAAGGCATCGGCACCCATCTCAACCAAGAGGCGGCGGCCACTCGCTATCGTCTCGAACGAGCCGAGAAGTTATTGGAGCAGGCGCGATCGCAGCAAACTCTCTTAGTTCAGTCGCTACAACAATGGCGCGATCGCCTCGGGTTCACGGCTGCGGAGCCGCTGGAACCGCTCAACACACGACGGGCGATCGCCACTGCCCCTGAGCGCCATACGGTGATTGCTACTGACGGGTCACAGATTGCGCCCAGCCATCACGAGATTGCCTACTGCTATCTGATTAACGTAGGGCGAGTAGTGCTGCACTATGGGCAAAATCGCCACCCCCTGCTCGACAGTATGCCGGAGGTGTTTTATCGACCGGAGGATCTGTATGTCTCGCGGCAGTGGGGCATTCGCACCGAGGAATGGATGGGCTTTCGGCGCACGGTGACCGAGGCCATCGAGCTAGCTGATCTAACTCTAGCCGCCCTAGACGCTTTGAATGCAAAGCCATCGGAACCTGCCGCCCCACTGCCCCCGATTTTGGCGATGGTAGACGGTTCCCTGATTCACTGGTTTCTCGATCCGCTGCCGCTGGAAGCGCGCGATCGCCTGCTGCCCCCCATGCTTGCCGCTTGGGATCGGCTGAAACAGGCGGGTATTCCTTTGGTGGGCTATCTCAGCGCCTCTCGCAGTGGCGAAGTGCTGAATCTGCTGCGACTGCAAACCTGCCCCTACGAGGAACCCGACTGTGCTACCCACTGTCCCGGCAGCACCGATACGGCTCCCTGCCATGTGTTGGCTCCTTTGCGCGACACAGCAATTTGGATGACGCAGCTCCAGCCCGGTCAGCGCAGCCCCATCTTTCGCAGCGCCTCCCGCATTCTGAGCAATTATGGGGATCATGCCATTCACTTTTGCTACATCCACGTGGGTGCCGAGATTGCGCGGCTGGAGTTTCCGGCCTGGGTTGCCAGCGATCCTCAACTACTCGATACGGCACTTACGCTTACGATTGCTCAGGTGCAAAAGGGGTATGGCTATCCGGTGGCATTAGCCGAAGCCCATAATCAGGCCGTCGTGCGAGGGGGCGATCGCGCCCGATTCTTTGCGCTGCTTGAGCATCAGATGATTCGGGCAGGGCTGCAAAACATCGGCACGTCCTACAAAGAAGCTCGAAAACGAGGTAGCATCGCTTAAAGGACTTCATGATTCGTCAACGAAATTATTGTGAAACTGAGCGCAATGGTGAGCAGGTTAGAGCGATCGCCAAACAGACAAAGAGCGATTCGAACTGAATTATCCTCGTGCGATCGCCCTAACCCCTTGCCCAGATGTATATCTATCCAGCACTGGCTGCGGCTTGGCCTCATCAGTTTTCTCTGCCTCGGACTGTGGATGGGGAATGTGGGAGAGGCGATCGCCACACCGCTTGCCTCAATTCCAGACGGGTCTTCAAACAATTCAGAAGTCACGGTCAGCCTAGAACGAGGGGCGCAGATTTTTCAAAACAACTGCACCGTCTGTCATATCGGCGGCAAAAATCTCATCGTGCCGGACAAAAACCTCAGTCTGGAAGCCCTGCATCGCTATGGCAAAGATTCTGTCGCCGCGATCATGAAGCAAGTGACTTATGGAAAAGGCGTTATGCCCGCGTTTGGGGAAAGTCTTTCGACGGAAGATATTACAAATGTTGCAACCTACGTCCTAGGTCAATCTCAGGAGAACTGGAACCCCGACTCAACCTCGACCCTTTCTGCTCAAAAAACCCCGACCCGATTCAGATATTAATCTTCGATCGAGTAGATTGTAGATGAGGGTAAAGCAGATGGCGATCGCCATGTTGATTCTCTACACTTTCTACTCTGCCTCTCACTCCGAACCATTTAGTTCCTACAATCCTCCGATGGAAACCTTACTCGATCGCATCACCTTTGATCCTAAGATTCTCTGTGGTAAGCCCACGGTTCGAGGGCTGCGAATTTCTGCTGCCATGGTGCTTGAGCTAATGGCAAAAGGGGCTTCAGCTGACGAAATTTTGGAAGATTATCCGAACCTCGAACCCGAGGACATCCAAGCTGTTCTTTGGTATGCGACCAGCCTAATGGATCCAGAAGGATTCGATTACAAAGCTACTCAACAGAATCGAGTTTTGTACGAAAAATAGGTTTTGTAGTTAAGCAAGTCTTATCGAAACCACATCATGGTTGATACTTTCGAAAGTGTTCTGACCTAGATCACTCAGCATGAAATTTTTGCTTGATGTCAATGCCAGTGGAATTCTCGAAGCTTGGCTCATAGAAATGGGGCATGACGTACTTTCAGTGAATCGACTCGATCCCAGAATGAAAGACGAGGATATTCTGGAGCTGGCGCTTGAAGAACAGAGGATTATTCTCACAACAGAAAGCGACTTCGAGAGGCGAAATGCTGCGACGACAAATGACTACTCCACAAAGAGCCTTCGTCCGTCCGCTTCTAATGAGATGTCAAGCCGCGTTGCTATAGATGACCATAAAAGCGACACGATTTGCAACAAACTGCAAAGACTGCGGATCTTTTGTACTAAAGTGATGATCATACACAGCCCCCAGGGACACATACTAGCAAAATGTCAAGTAGTAACACTGGTATTGAATGGACTGATAAGTCCTGGAACCCCACAACTGGCTGTAATAAGTTAAGTCCAGGTTGTCAACATTGCTATGCGAAAGCACTGACAGAAAGATTTCCTAAAAGTTTCCCTCAAGGATTTGAGCTGACACTTCATCGAGAGCGATTAGAGCAGCCGAAGAAGTGGCGAACACCTAGCCGGATCTTTGTAAATTCTATGAGCGATCTTTTTCATAAAGATGTGCCTTTTCCTTTCTTGCAAGAAGTTTTTTCCGTAATGCGAGATACGCCTTGGCATGTATATCAAATTCTGACTAAACGTGATCAGAATTTAGCCGAATTAGCACCTAAGCTTGAGTGGTCTGAAAATATTTGGATTGGTGTATCTGTAGAGAGTCAGCAATATGCTCATAGAGTCGATTCTCTGAGGACGGTGCCATCAAAAGTGCGGTTTTTATCTTGCGAACCCCTTTTAGCTCCACTTGACCTCGATCTCGAAGGCATTGATTGGGTAATTGTTGGAGGCGAATCTGGATACCAGCATCGTTCGATGAATCCAGAATGGGTGAGACATATCCTAAAGCAATCACGAGAAGCGAATGTTTCTTTCTTTTTCAAGCAGTGGGGCGGCCATCACTCAAAGGCTGGTGGCAGAACAATAGATGAACGTATCTGGGATGAAATGCCATCTGCTTGGTATCACCATCTTAAGAAGTGGCAAAAGCAAAAAGTTCCTCGGAATGAGAAGCGCAATGGGTTAGAACAGAAATGTTTAATCTCTGCGAAATGAAGAGAGGCTACCCATGAGTCGGTTTGGTAGTGAAGGTGAGGATGTCATTGGGCAGTGGTCTGAGAAAAAGTTAGATTTACTAGCCGAGTATCTCAAAGCCTACTCTGACATTATGAATAAACAGAAGGAAAGTTGGCTCAGAGCGTATTATTACATTGATGCTTTTGCGGGTTCCGTTAGGCCCAGAGCAAAAGAGGATGAACAACGCTACATTGATGGCTCTCCTTTACGTGCCCTACAAACAGAACCTCAATTTGATGCTTATTGGTTCGTAGATGTTTCTCCTCGGCGAGTAGAGCGCGTGCAAAGACTACGTGAAGAATTTCCAGATCGCGTAATTGATGTGCGTCAGGGCAACTGCAATGATGTTTTGTGTAATGAGATAGTTCCACAGCTTCCTTACTCATCAAGACGACGGGCATTTGTATTTTTGGATCCTTATGGTTTGTAAGTAGATTGGGAAACAGTACGAGAACTGGCAAATACTAGAACGTGCGACATTTTTATTAACTTTTCGGTCATGGGTGTTACTCGTCTTCTCCCAAGAGATCAGAACCCAGAACCAGAAGTGATCGAGCAGTTGAGCAAAGTTATGGGAAGCACGGATTGGATTACCCGGATTTACCAAGAACCTCAAGCTACACAACTAGCTCTATTTGGAGATCCGGAAGAACCCACACTAAGCCGGGACGCAATCCAGGCTGAATGGTTGGCACGCTTATATACGGAACAGCTAGGAGAACTCTTCACGCACGTTAGTAAACCTGTGCTCATGCGTAACTCGACGAACTCAGTGCTCTATGCATTGTGTTTAGCAAGCCACAATCAAACCGCTATCAAGATTACTAACTATATCTTTGATGGATATGAAAGATTGAGAAATTTGGGAGTATAGACTTTAAAGGTCATCAAATAATCTACAACTGTGCCGCTACTGACGACTTGTGGCACAACAAATGACCGAAACATTGATGAAATATAGTGATGTTTTGATAGATGGGGCGATCGTCATTGCGCTTAAGAACAAGTTTCGTATTCGAAGATGAGTTCAATGCTCTCCGATGAGCTGGCAAGGCCACCTTCAGGTTGATTCACGCTATCTATCTCAGCTATGGCAAAAATCTCTTGGTTGTCAGGCTTACAGTTTGAGAAAATCTTGAGGCGATCGCACTTGTGCAGGTCTCACGATTAAATAGAATTGTTCACGCCGAGGACACGTCAGATGCCAGATAACCTCAGAAGCCAAGCCATTACTCAGGGCGTTCAGCGGACGCCCAACCGCGCCATGCTGCGGGCGGTGGGTTTTGGAGACGATGATTTCACAAAGCCCATCGTGGGACTCGCTAACGGCTACAGCACCATTACCCCCTGCAATATGGGGATCAATGACTTGGCAAAGCGAGGCGAGGCGGCTCTAGGAACGGCGGGTGCAAAGCCCCAAATGTTTGGCACCATCACCATCAGCGATGGGATCTCGATGGGCACGGAAGGGATGAAATATTCTCTAGTGTCGCGGGAGGTGATTGCCGACTCTATCGAAACCGCCTGCATGGGTCAAAGCATGGACGGAGTGCTGGCGATCGGGGGCTGCGACAAAAATATGCCCGGTGCGATGATTGCGATCGCCCGCATGAATATTCCGGCGGTGTTTGTCTACGGCGGCACCATCAAGCCGGGGCACTACAACGGGCGAGATTTGACGGTGGTCAGCGCCTTTGAAGCGGTGGGGCAATATAGCGCTGGCAAAATCGACGAGACAGAGCTGATCGAAGTAGAGCGGCGAGCCTGTCCGGGGGCTGGCTCCTGTGGCGGCATGTTTACGGCAAACACCATGTCGTCGGCGTTTGAAGCCATGGGCATGAGTCTGATGTATTCCTCGACGATGGCGGCAGAAGATGAGGAAAAGGCGGACAGTACCGAAAAATCAGCCCATGTGCTGGTCGATGCCATCCGCAATCAGCGCTTGCCTCGCGATATCATCACTCGCAAGTCTATTGAGAATGCGGTGTCGGTGATCATGGCGGTGGGTGGCTCGACCAACGCTGTGCTGCACTTTTTGGCGATCGCCCATACCGCAGGCATTGAGTGGACGCTGGACGATTTTGAAACCATTCGGGCTCGTGTGCCTGTGCTGTGTGACTTAAAGCCCTCCGGTCGCTATGTCGCCACCGATTTGCATCGGGCTGGCGGCATTCCTCAAGTGATGAAAATGCTGCTAGCGCATGATTTGCTCCACGGCGACTGCCTCACGGTTACGGGACAGACCGTTGCCGAAGTTTTGGCCGACATTCCGGCTGAACCCTCTGCCGATCAGGACGTGATCCGCCCCTGGGACAACCCCATGTACGCCAGTGGTCACCTTGGCATTCTCAAAGGCAACTTGGCGGCAGAAGGAGCCGTTGCCAAACTCACGGGCATCAAAAACCGCAGCATCACTGGCCCTGCACGGGTCTTTGAATCCGAAGAAGACTGCCTTGCGGCCATTCTCGACGGCAAAATCAGCGCCGGAGATGTGATCATCGTTCGCTACGAAGGGCCAAAGGGCGGCCCCGGCATGAGAGAAATGCTGGCTCCCACCTCCGCCATTATCGGCGCGGGGTTAGGCGATTCGGTCGGGCTGATTACAGACGGGCGCTTTTCTGGCGGCACCTACGGCATGGTCGTCGGTCACGTCGCGCCTGAAGCAGCGGTAGGCGGCACCATTGGCCTAGTCAAAGAAGGCGACTCCATCACCATTGATGCCGATGCCCGTCTCTTGCAGGTCAGCGTGTCCGATGAAGAACTCGCCCAGCGCCGCGCCCAGTGGACTCCTCCCGCCCCCCGCTATGAGCAAGGCGTCCTCGCGAAATATGCCAAGCTAGTGTCGTCGAGCAGTCTAGGAGCCGTCACCGACCTCGACCTGTTCTAGTTCTAACCTGTTCTCAAAATCTGGCTCCGGGAGAATCTATGCATATCAGCGCCCTTGATGCTCTACCTGCTGAGGCCGTGTCCCACAATGGGGCGATCGCCAAACAGGTCATCGTGCGATCGGGCCAGATCGACAACCTCGTCTACTTCTCCCGCGCCTGCTTCGGGCCAGGAGAAGTGGCCGGAGCCCACCACCACAGCGACATGAGCGAAGTCTTCTTTGTGGAATCAGGACAAGGGGCGATCGCCATCAACGGCAAATCCCACGACCTGCACCCCGGCACTTGCATCGCCGTCGAACCCGGCGAAACCCACGAAATCACCAACAACACAGACTCCGAAGACCTGATCCTCCTCTACTTCGGCATCCTCAGCCCTAGTTAATTTGGTAGGTTGGGTTAAGCGATAGCGAACCCAACGAAAAGCTTGGTATTGTTGGGTTTCGTAAACTCAACCCAACCTACTCCTAACTCGTAATAGTTCTGTCGGGTTCGCTTCGCTTAACCCGACCTACAGGAACAACTGTATGAAAAATTCCAAAATCTACCCGCACAGACACTGAATTATCTCAGCCAACCCACCCTTTTGGAGGGAGTCTGAGGGACGGTTGCGTCCCTCAGCGGGGGTTTGGGGGCAAGCGCCCCCAAGTCAGGTGGTTCCAACTCATCTCCAACGTTCCACTGGCAAAAGACCTGTCCGATGAGATAATGATCGGGTGCATTTTAGTTTTGCAAGTTTCCCCTCATCCCCTAACCCCTTCTCCCTAGGGTAGAAGGGGAACCCTCGCCTAATAGTCAACCTAACCAACATCGCCCCACCACCAGCCATCACTCCATCCTGCGATCGCACCTATGAAAGTCTCCGTCATCACCGTCTGTCGCAATGCCGAATCCACCATTGCCAAGACCATTGAAGGCATTCTTTCTCAGACCTACCCACAGATTGAATACCTCATCATCGACGGAACCTCCACCGACCACACCCTCGACATCATCGAGCGCCATCGGCAAAAAGGGAGCGATCGCCTCACCACCGTCATCAGCGAACCCGACGATGGCATCTACCAAGCCATGAACAAAGGCATTCGCCACGCCACCGGAGACTGGCTCTACTTCGCCAACGCCGACGACTACCTCTTCGATGAGAATGTGATTCAAGATCTAGTCGAGTTCGTCCAGCAGCACCCCGACAGTGACCTCATTTATGGCGACCACGAAGCCCGCTTTACCAACGGCGGCTCCAACATTTATCAGCCCGTAGCGTGCGATCGCCTGCTCGAAGAAATGATCTGCCTCGGCGACGACCGCATTCATCAGCCCGCCAGCTTTTTTCGCGCCTCTCTCTTCTCCGATAAAGGACTGTACTTCAACGAGTCCTATCGCATTGCCGCCGACTACGAGTGGTTTCTCAAGGTGCTGCAAGCCCCCCAATTCACCATTCACTACTATCCCCGCACCGTCGTATCCTATGCCCACGGAGGCGCATCGGGTGATTTTGAATCCCTATTCCACGAAGTATTTGAGATTCAGCGCCAAGATGCTCTCTGCTCCTCACCAGAATGGCTGAGCAAACGCCTAGAGCGAATGCAAGAGCTGTATGTTTACAAATCAACCCGGCTCGAACGCAGCCACAGTTTGGCGATCGCCCGTCTGCGGCAAATCAAAGAGCTGACCCCTATCGCCGCCCGCGTGCCAGGGTTAGAAGAACAGATTCGGCTCCTCACCGCCGACTATGAATCGCAACTCTCAACCCTCAATACTCGCATCGCCGCCATGGAGAGCAGCAAGTTTTGGCAACTGCGCAGCCAATGGTTTACTCTCAAACGAAAACTCGGCCTTCCCACTGATGATGGCTAACCGACGACTCATCTTCGATTTTTCTACCCTTCAAGACTACCCTTCAGAATTCATGGATATAACCTGGCACGCGGTCAAACCCTACGACGACATTCTCTACCACAAGGCCGACGGCATCGCCAAAATCACCATCAACCGCCCCCACAAGCGCAACGCCTTTCGCCCCAAAACCGTCTTTGAAATGTACGACGCCTTCGTCGATGCCCGCGAAGACCCCAGTATCGGCGTTGTGCTTTTAACCGGAGCAGGCCCCCACACCGACGGCAAATATGCCTTCTGCGCTGGCGGCGATCAGAGCGTCAGAGGGGAGGGCGGCTATGTCGATGACGCTGGCGTGCCCCGGCTCAACGTGCTCGACTTGCAGCGGCTGATCCGCTCGATGCCCAAGGTGGTGATTGCCCTGGTGGCAGGCTACGCCATTGGCGGCGGCCATGTCTTGCATGTGATCTGCGATCTCACCATCGCCGCCGACAACGCCATCTTTGGGCAAACGGGGCCAAAGGTCGGCAGCTTCGATGGCGGCTTTGGAGCCAGCTATCTCGCCCGCAGCGTCGGCCAAAAAAAAGCACGGGAAATCTGGTTTCTCTGCCGCCAATATGACGCCCAGCAAGCCCTCGATATGGGATTGATCAACTGCATCGTGCCCGTAGAACAGCTCGAAGCCGAAGGCATTCAGTGGGCGCAGGAAATTTTGGAGAAAAGCCCCATCGCGATTCGCTGCCTCAAGGCTGCATTTAATGCCGACTGTGATGGGCAGGCCGGACTGCAAGAACTCGCCGGAAACGCCACCCTGCTCTACTACATGACGGAAGAAGGAGCCGAAGGCAAGCAGGCTTTTCTCGAAAAACGCAAGCCCGATTTTCGCCAATATCCTTGGTTGCCGTAGGCGGTGATGGATAAGGCTTGGCACCTGAAAACGCTTAAGACGCTGTTGGGTTTCGCTAGCACTCAACGCCAACCTACATCAAATCAAAACGCTCTACCGATCGATTAATCTAGATGTGCAGTTCTCAAAACACATCAACATAGCAGACGATTACATCTGGGTGGTGACCGATGAAGAACCCGTAGAAGGCCAGCGCGGCTGGGGCTCTGAGGTAAAAAAGGCGATCGCCAACACGGTGCAGCTGCCGATGACGCTGCTAGAGCAGAATATGAACCATTTTTTGGGTCTAGTGGGACGACTGTTTCGGCAGGTCGATCAGCAAATTGGCACCGATTCGGATATGCGCTTGGATGAAGTGGAGTTATCAATAGAGATCAGCGGCAGGGGCGAAGTGAAGCTAGTCGCGGGTGCAGAGGCTAAAGGAGCCATTACACTTAAATTTAAGCGTGTTGAGAAATAATCGTTCGTAACCATGGCGAAGAATTGGGCGATCGCCATTGGCGTTAATCAATATGAGTTTTTGCAACCGCTGCGCTATGCCAAGCGGGATGCCGAATTGATGCGTCATTTTTTGGAGCAAGACGCAGGGTTTGATCGGATTTTCTTCTTTAGCGACGACTCGCCACAGGTCAACGGCAAATCAACGAGACCGTTTGGTTCTAATATTCTTCGGGTGTTGCGCCAGGTTTTTGAGACCCCGTTTATGGGTGATGGCGATAATTTCTGGTTTTTCTTTAGTGGTCACGGCATTCGCCACAACGAGCGCGACTATCTCATGCCGCTAGATGGCGACCCCGAAGCCGTGGAGCGTACGGGCATTTCGACCCACTACATCACGGAACGGTTGCGGCGCTGTGGGGCAGACAATGTGGTGATGATTTTGGATGCCTGTCGTAGTGAGGGGCGCAAAAGCGGCATTGGCATTGGTCAGCAAACGGAGGAAGAGTCGCGTCAAACGGGAGTGATTAGCATTTTCTCCTGTAGCCCAGAGCAATATTCTTATGAGATTGAGTCGATTGGGCAGGGGGCGTTTACCTGTGCGTTGCTAGAAGGGCTGGGGATTCGAGGACGCTGTTCGACGGTGGAGCGGTTGAATCAGTATCTTGAGCGGCGCGTGCCTGAGATTGTGAATCAGCATCACAGTCGAGTGCGACAAGTGCCTTACGCCATCGCGGAACCGCTCTCTCGATCGCACCTGATCTTAATGCCTCAATATGCCAGTCTGACTGATATCGCCATTCTCAAAAATGATGCCGCTCGTGCGGAAAGGCGACGAGAGTATGACTTGGCTCAGCGGCTCTGGATTCGAGTGTTGGCAGCGGCTTCGGGTCAAGATATGGATGCGATCGAAGCGTTGCAGCAGATTGCGGTGTTGAGAGCTATGGGGCAAATTCAGCCTAATCTTTCTCCTTCCTTGGATTCTCTTACTGGCGGGAAGTCTGGGGCAGAAAGCGCTGACGATGGGTTGACATTATTTTCGTTGCAGTCGGCAACCCTCGTGGCGAGGCAAACCAGTGGCTCTTTGGGTCTAGGAGAAAAGCTGGAATGGGAGATACGTCAGCACAACCAGACGGCTAGAGGGTTTGTCGAATCTCTAGTAGGTGATGTGTCGCTAGAAATGGTGCAGGTTCCATCCGGCTCATTTTGGATGGGGCAGACGGAGTCGGAGACGCAAGAACTGATTTGCCAATTCGGAAAAGAGAAATATCAGCAATACTTTGCTTATGAACTTCCACGGCATCAGGTGAATGTCTCATCGTTTTTTATGGGCAGGGCTCCAGTCACCCAGGCGCAGTATGAAGCGGTGATGGGAACTAATCCAGCGATGAAATACGATAACGAGAAATTTGTTGCGCCCAATAAACCCGTTGTCGGTGTCAGTTGGAACGATGCGATCGCCTTTTGTGAACGGCTGTCTGAACAGACTGGAAACACGTATCGTTTGCCTAGCGAAGCTGAGTGGGAATATGCCTGTCGTGCTGGAACCACGACCCCTTTTTATTTTGGTGAGACAATCACTCCTGACTTAGCTAATTACGATGGCAACTATACCTATGGGTCGGGGTCAAAAGGCATCTATCGACAAAAAACAACAGATGTGGGCAGTTTTCCTGCCAATAGGTTGGGTCTGTATGACATGCACGGCAATGTCTGGGAATGGTGTTTTGATCAATGGCACAAAGATTATCAAGGCGCACCTGCTGATGGAAACCCCTGGAACGTAGATGGAGAGGGTGATTACAGGATTGTCCGCGGCGGCTCCTGGTACAACGATCCTAGGCTTTGTCGCTCCGCGTCTCGGTACAGGAACGACCCCGACTTCGTCAACAACGACATCGGCTTTCGGGTCTCCTGCTCTCCCCCCAGGGCTGTTCAGTAGCTCTTTACCCTTTTCCCCTCTTGCCCTCTCTTACGAGCGAAGCGAGCGATCAATTTTCCTAATTCAGAACATGCGTATTGATTGGAGCCTTGGGTTCTCTGAAGAGTCTAGAGATTTGACACAAAGAGATGGCAATTGAAATCGGATGGCGTATTATCAATCTGCCGATTTCAATCAAACCTCATTCGACCCCATATCGATCGCCCCTCCAAATCCGGGAATCTTTAGCAAAAGTGAAATGAATGACTGTTCAAACAAAGTGACTAAGTAGGCAGTTTGAATTAAATGTAAGATAGTGAGGTAGCCCGAGATAAGTCCTATGCCCGCCCCATTGCGCATCAGTTTAACCGAGGAGGAAGCGCGTACCCTAAGCGAGTTGCGGGAAGCCC
>JBARXP010000048.1:0-26703 GCA_049647405.1 Elainellaceae cyanobacterium
AAGCTGCTGAGCGCGATCGCCACGCATGACAATGCAGTATTTCTGGATACAAACTCGTCATACCAAGCTTGTTTTACTGAGGGTCAACGGTCTGGAGAACCTTCATGGTAACGACGATTTCTCAGGGAAAAACATTAGTTGAGTTGGCCCAAGAGCTGGGTCTACGATTTTTTCTCGTTTCCTATACTGATTTATTGGGCGGAACGCGGGCAAAGCTGGTTCCGGCAGCAAAAATCGCTTCGGTTGAGACAGACGGGGCTTTCTTTGCATCATTCGCTTCGAACCTAGGGCTGGGGCCTGATGCAGCGGAAATTGCGGTCATTCCTGACCCCAGCTCTCTGATTGTGCTGCCCTGGCAGCCGAACGTGGGGTGGGTCGCTAGTGATGTGTATTTCGAGGGCAAGCCGTTTGAAGCCGCCCCTCGGATGATTCTCAATCGGGCGCTGGCCAAGGCAGAAGCACTGGGGTACACCTACAAGGCTGGGGTGGAGGCAGAGTTTTTTCTGCTGAAGGAGACAGACAGTGGGTATGCGATCGCCGACTCCAAAGATACGGCCACTCGCCCCTGCTACGACCAGCTCAACCTCATGCGCCAGTTTGACTTTATCTCGACTCTGGTCGGCTACATGGAAGACCTCGGCTGGGAGCCCTATCAGTGTGACCATGAGGATGCCAATGGTCAGTTTGAAATCAACTGGACCTATGACGATGCGCGAGTCACCGCCGATCGCCAAGTCTTCTTTAAATACATGGCTAAAACCCTAGCCGAACAGCGAGGATTGGTGGCCACCTTTATGCCTAAGCCCTTCAGCCACCTCACAGGCAGTGGCGCTCACCTACACAACAGCCTCTGGGCTGGCTCTACCAATCTCTTTGAAGAAGGTGCAGATGAAGGCGGATTGTCGCCACTGGGATATCAATTTCTGGGAGGGGTGATGGCTCATGCAAGAGCCATGACGGCATTGTGCAATCCAACGATTAACTCCTATCGCCGATTGGGCGCTACCGCAACAGAGTCAGGCAGTACGTGGAGCCCTCAATATATTTCCTATGGCGGCAATAACCGCACCCACATGCTGAGAATACCGGAGGCTGGTCGATTTGAGTGTCGCCTGCTAGATGGGTCTGCAAACCTGTATCTGGCATTAGCAAGCATTTTGGCGGCTGGGATAGACGGTATCGAGAAAAAATTGAGTCCCGGCGATCGCATTGATGCCAACCTGTTTGTTCGAGGTTCAGAGTTTCCAGACTTGCAGAAAATTCCTACGAACTTGCTAGAAGCATTGGATGCGCTAAAGGCCGACGACTTGTTAATGAATCTGATGGGCGAACTGGCCACCAAAACCTACTTTGAGTTTAAATACAGTGAGTGGAATGACTTTCAGTCTGGCATTACAGCCTGGGAGATGAAGCAGTACGTCAACTGCTAGGCATCACGTGACTGAGATTCAATCGAGGATTGATCTATGTACCTCCTAGATGTGCTGTGCCCATATCTAGAAGGTGCATAGATTGAAAAACTGTTTTCAAAGGCTAAACCCTTCAAAGCATATCGTCACTCAAGTCTTCGTCTTCATATTGAGCGTGCTGATGCTCCACTTGAGGTTCGGGCTCAGGCTGTAGCTCCACCTCTTCAGCCATCGGCAGCTCTCGCAGGTTAGGCAATTCCATCTGCTCTTCTGCGATTTCCGTTGCTTTTTCTCGAATTTCGATGGGTAAGCTGAGCGGTTTGGGCTGATCGAGCCAGCAGCTCGCCACAGGCAACGCGTGTTCTAGATCATCTAACGGCCTGGGGATAACCATGACAGCGTGAAGTTCGCCGATGCGCTCTGCTTCGTACATACCTGCTTCAATGGCGATCGTGACATCGGCCACGCTGCCGCGAATGATTGCGGTGCAAAGCCCATCTCCCACCATCTCATAAGACGCAAGCTGCACCTCAGCAGACTTCATCATGGCATCTGCCGCACCAACCATGGCCGGAAACCCTCGGGTTTCGAGCAACCCCAAAGCTTGGTTGCTAAGGCGGCTATATCCTCGGTCTTCGCTGAGTTGAAGCAATCGACTGCCGATAGGAAGAACAGCGTCTAGATTGGGTAAAGGACGAGGAATCAAAACTTTTGAGGCAAGCTGCCCAAATTTTTGAGCCGTCTCTGCGCCTGCCTCGATCGCGATACGCACATCTGCAAGCCGCCCTCGAATAACCGCTGTACAATGACCACTGCCAATTTTTTCAAAGCCAACTAGGGTCACCCCTGCCGACTTCAGCATCATGTCAGCACAGCCGATAATGGCCGGAAAGCTGTGGGTCGAGACCAGCCCTAACGCCGTGTTTTTAAGGTCAGGCGTTTGCCTGACAGAATGAGCTGTTGAGAGGGCGTTGTTTGCGGGAATGTTCACGGCTGTGCTCTCCAGCGGAGTGGGCTGCGATGAAGTCGCTTTGCTTTAGATTAGACTCTATTTTCTTCTATTGTATTGAGTTGTTTTAAAGGAAGAGTATTAAGTATCAGATAACGTCTTAATTATTCTTAATTCGTGGTTGGCTATTTATTATTGTTGGGAAACTGAATTATTGGGAAACTGGGTGAGGCGCTATGTTTTGCCCTGTTCAGGCTCTGTGTTGGACGGAGAACTCCCAGACTTAGGACCGTTACTAGAACTAGCACCGTTACTAGGATTAGCACCATTGCCAGAGCCAAACTGATATTGCCGCGCCGGAAACATGACGCTAATCATCTGTTCAAACGCAGCGCGGCCATACACATGACCGTTCTTCGCACCAGTTTGAGGAGCTGCTGAAGGTGGTGCATCAGGGGCGATCGCCTCATCTACAGCAGGGTTTTGTTCCGTCTTCTGTTCTGATGCTTCAGATTTGAACGCTGAGGGGCGATCGCCATTTTGAGAGAAAGTACCCGACTCAGAATCTATATCAGATACAGTTGACCCTACAGTTGACCCATGATGCTGAGCCTGTCGAGAATTCTCATCGCCCTGGTTTGATGGCTCAATAATGACCTTACGACTGATATCTCCGAGGAGTGATGAGGGTGGTAAAACCTGACGATCTGCCACATCAATTTCCATCATTAGCGTAGAAAAAGCGCCAATGCAGGCACTTTCTCCAATAGAGCCATGCCCGACAATCAAGACTTGGTTGCCAACCGTTGCATTCTCCCTAATTTCAAGCAGCCCCCCATGGGCATGAAGGATCGTGCCTGACCCCAGAGAAACCCCTGCGTGAATCATTATCTGACTACCAGGGTCAGCCTGGATCAGCACATGAGGGGCGATCGCCGCATCTGGGTGTACCGTCACCTGTCCGCTGACGTAGAAGCAGACATCGTGCATAGGCTGGAGTGACGATGCACTCATCCGAATCAACGGCCTCCTCAGGAAAAATCGACAGGCTAGGTTACCCATGTGGTCGGGCACATGCAGTCAGTAGCAATTAGCGGCTAAGCCTGAAGCGTCTTAAGAAGTCTCCAGGCTTACGTCACAATTGGATTATGGGCGCTGAATCATCGTTTCTGCAACTCGACGCTTCGCGACGGGGTCGATGCCAATCATCCGCACGTATTCTCCGGCGTGGTCGTCTAAGCAGCCCTCTAGTGCTGCTACGACATCGCTCGCACGAGTCGAGTCAATGGTCGCACAGCTCTTCCAAGAAGAGGTTTGAAAGCGACGAGCATCGGCATGTTCAGAACCAATCTTATGACCTTGTGCCAGGAGCTGTTCTACCTGACGCACCACATCTGCACTCAACCGCTGACTACCCGCTGTTCGGCTGGTTGTTCGGCTAGATTGGGAGGCTGAAGTCGAAGAGGCTGACCGGGCTGTAAAAGAAGTGGATGCCTTGGCAGAAGAGGAGCGATCGCCCGGACGCTGAATAATCGCTTCCATGACGCGACGTTTTGCCACGGGGTCAATGCCAATCATCCGCACATAGTCTCCCGCGTGCTCAGCAATGCAAGATTCTAGAGCGGCGATCGCCTCAGCCGGACGATTAGATGAAATCGAAACGCTCTTCCACGAAGACGTTTGGAAGCGACGAGCATCGGCATACTCTGCACCGATTTGATAGCCCTGCGCCAAAAGCTGACTCACCTGGCTAGCCCAGTCGTCTCCGAGAGAAGCGCTGGCCGATTGAGTCGTACCGTTAGTCGAGGCGGTCGCAGCCCGAGACGAGCTTGAAGAATAGCTTCTCGAAGCTGAGCCGTTTCGAGCATCACCGGGACGCTGAATAATCGCTTCTGAAACGCGGCGCTTGGCATTTGCATCGATGCCAATCATCCGAACATATTCGCCCTGGTGCTCCTTGAGGCACTCTTCAAGCGCGGCTATCACATCGCCCTCAGACTTTGAAGCGATGGGAGCGCAGCTCTTCCAAGAAGAGGTTTGGAATCGACGAGCATCGGCATGTTCAGTGCCAACTTTATAGCCCTGACGCAACAATCCACGAATATGATCAACGACCTCACCATCGAGCAGTGAACTCATAGAGCTGCCGGAATTGCTGCCATAGCTGCTGCGCCCATTGGAGCTGGGCTTGTAAGACGCAGGAGCGCGACCATTCCCATTGCTAGACGCCGCTGAAGCCACGGAGACAGGCTGCCCCGGACGCTGAACAATTAGCTCTAAAACGCGACGCTTCGACTGAGTATCGATTCCCAGCAGCCGAACGTAGTCATTTTGATGAGCCCGAAGACAGTCTTCTAAAGAACTGATCACTTCTGACTCACGACCTGAGCCAGAGATCGGGCAGCTTTGCCACGACGACGTCTGGAAGCGACGCCGATCAGCGTATTCAGCACTGACGCGATAGCCCTGAGACAAAAGTTGTCGGATTTGGCTAACCACTTCAGCCGTAAGGCGATCGCCAGAACTAGAAGTGGAAGATGATGAAACTGGTGAATAGGTAGGATTCATGGCTGAAGGTTTAGTTGACTGATAGTTACGTTCAAGTTCTGATCGGATGGTCGCTACGCAGGCGATATCACTAGCGCACTGATAGCCAGATCGCAGAGCATTGTTGACATCAATGACGTGGCCGGCAAATTCGGTATCAACGGAGCTCACGCTAGGAAGCTGGTCAGCTTGCTGCTGCGTCGTAATGACAGCACCAGACGGAACATATCGACCAGCAGGCACTTCAACATCCTGGATCAGTGCATGCATCATCACGATGCAGCCGTCTCCAACACGGGCATTAAACACGGTCGAGCGAAATCCAATAAAGCAATGGTCTCCAATAAATGCAGGGCCATGCACGAGAGCCATATGAGTAATCGACGTGTTGTTGCCGATCCAGACAGAGTACTGCTTTTGGTCTTTGCCCATGACACGGCCTTGCTCTAGGCCATGAATGACTACCCCGTCTTGGATGTTGCTACTCTCTCCAATATGAAATGGAGTACCTTCATCGGCTCGAATTGATGTGCCGGGTGCAACCAAGACATCAGAGCCAATCGAGACATCTCCAATGATGTTGGAGAACGAATGGACATAGGCCGTCTCATGAATCTGGGGTTGAGCCAAACTCTTAGACCAAGGAGTAGGAGGAGCAGCAGAATGCTGAGAAACCATAACGTCTAGTTCTCCTAGCGGAACGCGATCGCACAGAAAGAGCCAGTTACACGGGACTCATTTCTGCAAGCGAGAGAAAATTACTTCTCTGAATGTCTTAGATATCTAATTTTCGTAAAGCAACGTGTAATCAAAATATATTGTGCTCGGTCAAGCCTATTCTCAACGACTTGTTCTTAACGACTGACATGGCCTAATGGCTCTGGGATTAATCACCACTGAGGCCCAATCGGCCCAATCCACTTTCGTTAATCCGCTCTCGTTATAAACAGCGATTCAGTGAAACCCTCCCTGTCTATACAGAAATAGGACTAGCGATCGCTCTCCCGCTTGCTGTAGAGAAAGCCACGATCAACGCTAATGGTGTCAATGATTCCAACAACCAGAGCATCTAACGGACGACTCTCTCCGCGAGGGGTTTGGCGAGCAGCACTGCCCCGACTGACCAAGACCCACTCATCAACCCCAGCACCCACGTTGTCAGCGGCCACCTCGTATTCCGGCAACGGATTACCGTCTTCATCCATGAGTTGAAGCAGAAGAAACTTAACGCCAGTTAGGCTAGGCTCCTTTTGCGTGCTCACCACGGTGCCGCGAACTCTTGCAATCTGCATGGATGAAAAGCCTAACGATTAACAGGTCGGATGCCGGAGACGCTCTCGCGGAACACTTCTACCGCTTCGGTGTAGCGAATGGGCAGAACATACTCCAGGTTTTCGTGGGGACGAGCAATGATGTGAGTTGACAATACTTGGCCGCCACTGACCCGCTTGACATTCTCGATACCTGCCGAAACAGAAGCCTGAACCTCAGACACATCACCTCGCACAATGACGGTGACACGACCACTTCCAATTTTCTCATATCCAACCAGCGTAACGCGAGCCGCTTTGACCATCGCGTCAGCGGCCTCAACGACAGCCGGAAACCCTAAGGTTTCGACCATTCCTACTGCAATTGCCATAATTTTTCCCTTCCAAATAATCTCGAATGATGTGCGATCGCCCTCAGTCGCCACGCCGCTACAGCTCAAGTCTTTAAGCCGAGACAAGCCTGGGTTTTTCAGCCCTATGACCTGCACTCAGCCCCAACACTTTTGCCATAAACGTGGCGACCTGTAGCAACCTAATCAACCTGCTCGATTAACTTCTAAACTGCTCAACAGCCTCGGTGTAGCGAATAGGCAAGACATACTCTAGGTTTTCGTGGGGACGAGCAATGATGTGGGTAGAGAGCACCTCTCCTCCATTGACTCGCTTTGCATTTTCGATTCCAGCAGCAACAGATGCTTGAACTTCAGATACATCGCCACGAACAATCACGGTAACGCGACCGCTTCCAATTTTCTCATATCCAACTAGCGTGACGCGAGCTGCTTTCACCATTGCATCAGCCGCTTCAACAACTGCTGGAAACCCCAGAGTCTCTACCATTCCAACTGCGATTGGCATCTCGTATCTCCTCTAAAAAACGAAAATAATTAATCTGCCCCGAAAGGCCCAAAAGAATCGGAAACTTGCCACTAGATAAATTAATGGTCAGTCCCTAGAAAACACCTTAAATTTCCCACAATTAAGAATACAGGTCTGCCCTAAACTTTGACAACATAAAGGAGAATTATTATCTCAAATATTATTTATTTGTTTTCCTAATATGTGCTTCAGATCCCACTCAACAGCTACAGAATGGCGCAATTTCAACGCGTTACTGGCATCTTTTGAGCCTACCGACATCGAATAAACCTGCATCAAGCCTCAATTTTCTTGAAAATATCGTCATTGTTGGGAAAATTTATTGAGCTAAATTTACAAATCTAAATATTTTCTAAAGCACCTACTCTTTTGCCTAGATTTTACTCGGCCACAACATCAGAAGGTTGATACGAAACGGCTGGATTCAAGCACAAAAATCTAAATAACGACCCAATTTCTGGGTCTGGCAACAAAATAGTTAGGCTGCAATCATTTACTTTTCATTGCTTTGTTAATTTTGATTTCATATTGTTAAAAAGCTGGCGAAACATGGATCTTGAATGCATGTCTAGGTCATGCATTGCTAGCTGATCGTTCTGTGGCGATCGGGAGCTCTCGTGGGTTGGCTGCTTAGATGAGGGTTGTCTGGCTGCATGGTGATGAGGGCAAGCGATTTGGCGATCGCCCTCATCACGTCGATAGCTGGCTTGTGGTGAGTACGCCTTCGGAGCCAATAGACGTAGATTGATTCCCAAGGAGCCTAGGCGGCTTTAGGTCAGGCATTAGAGGTCAAGACTTTTTCAGTTCATGCCTTGGGTGGAAGACAAGACGAAAACCCGAATACGAAAATCTCTTAAGAAATAAGACTCTTGCTGGTTTAAGATCAGCACAGTGAGGTTATTGGCAACTTCATCAGCTCGGCAAGGAGCACAGTTGCGCTAAAGCATATAGGTTTTGGCTACGGGTTGACATAACGCGTGAACATAGGCATGCCGCAATAGTCGTATTGAATATCTGTTTGAATATCTGTAAGCTGTCAGCCCGAAAAATTGTCAGCCCAAAGTTCAAGTTGGCTCGGGCAGTTACTGAATAGTTCGCTTAAACCGATGCAGCGCTTGTCTCGATCACATTTAGAGCTTTTAAGTAGATCTTTAAAATTTATGACGTTTTAGGAAGAGGCCCATGGCGCAGTTTTTGCTGCAAACAAGTTGGATGATTCCAGTGTATGGATTGCTAGGGGCAATCTTGACTGTGCCATGGTCTGTGGGGCTAATCCGTCGCTCTGGGCAGCGTCCAGCGGCTTACCTCAACCTCATCATGACGTTCCTTTCGTTTGTCCATGGCTCAATTGCCTTCACCCAGATTTGGGATATGGTGCCACAGCACCTAGAAGTTAATTGGCTCACGGTAGCCGATCTGAACCTATCATTGGCACTCGACATCTCCCCGGTCAGCTTGGGTGCCATGGAACTGGTTACGGGAATGAGTCTTTTGGCGCAGTTTTACGCGCTGGGTTATCTCGAAAAAGATTGGTCACTGGCTCGTTTCTTTGGGTTAATGGGCTTTTTTGAGGCCGCACTAGGTGGAATTGCCATCAGCGACTCGTTGCTTCTAAGCTATGCTCTGCTGGAGCTGTTGACGCTTTCAACCTACCTACTGGTCGGGTTTTGGTATGCTCAGCCCCTTGTTGTCACTGCTGCCCGTGATGCTTTTCTGACCAAGCGTGTGGGCGACATTATTTTACTTATGGGCTTGGTTGCCTTATCAAGCTACGGTGAAGGGCTAACGTTTTCAGAACTGCAAAGCTGGGCTTCGACCCATACCTTATCTGCCACGACGGCTACTTTACTAGGGTTGTCGTTAATTGCTGGGCCTACAGGTAAATGTGCTCAGTTCCCGCTTAATCTGTGGCTCGATGAGGCGATGGAAGGGCCTAATCCGGCGGGCATCATCCGAAACTCGGTTGTTGTATCGGCAGGGGCTTATGTGTTGATTAAGCTTCAGCCTGTGTTTACACTGTCACCGATTTCCGCAGATGTTCTCATCGTGATCGGAGGCCTGACGGCAATCGGAGCCTCGTTAATGGCGATCGCCCAAACCGATATCAAGCGAACGCTGTCTCATTCTACGAGTGCCTACTTAGGCTTAGTGTTTATTGCCGTTGGGTTAGGGCAGGTAGACATCGCCTTGCTATTGCTGCTTACCCATGCGATCGCCAAGGCGTTGATGTTTATGAGCATTGGTTCAGTCATTTTGACCGCCAACGGTCAAAACATTACTGAAATGGGAGGTCTGTGGTCTCGGATGCCCGCAACGACGCTTGCCTTTGCAACAGGAGCTTTAGGCTTACTCGCTCTAGTTCCCCTCGGTGGGTTTTGGACATTTCAGCGCTGGAGCAGTGGGTTATGGGAGTTCCCGGTCTGGCTGCTGGTCATTCTGCTCCTTGTAAACTTCTTGAGCGCCCTCAACTTCACCCGTGTTTTTCGCCTCGTGTTTTGGGGAGAAGCCCGAGGTAAGACTCGACGCGCTCCTGAAGTAGCTTGGCCGATGGCACTCCCCATGGTTGCTCTAACCGTCATTGTGTTGCTCTTTCCTTTAGTGCCTTTTCGGTGGTCGGTGTGGTTGAGTCCGGCTCAGCCTTTGGTGCATAGCGATCCATTCGCAGCATCCATTGCGATGCCGCTGATTTTTATATCAGCCGTTGCAGGAACCTTGCTCGCTTCATTGATGGAGCTTCGCCGCTCCCAGGCCCGACCGATTCAAGTCACGACTCGATTTATTCAAGACTTCTTAGCCAATGACTTTTACATCGAGCAACTGTATGAAACAACTGTGGTTTGGGCGGTGAATCTGTCTGCTCAATTCACCTCCTGGTTTGATCGATACGTTGTCGATGGGTTAGTCAATTTAATCGGTTTAGCGACCGTATTGAGTGGTCAGGCTCTTCGCTACAGCGCCTCTGGGCAATCGCAATTTTATGTGTTGACGATTCTCATCGGCGTTGGCATGGTCTTTTTAATGGCTGTGGGGTGGTTGAATGGAATTTAGGGCTTCATCCAAGGACTTAATTAAGGGCTTAGTTCAGTCTTAGTGCGTGCAATATCAGATATGCGTTGATTTGTAGTTCATATCTTGTATTTGGGTCAAGATTCAAACGCAGATTAATTCAGAAAACTCAGATTTAGACTGATCAGATTTAGACTTGGCGGGTTGTCGCAAGAGGAACGTTCACCAGAATGCTCAGTGTGCTTATCGGGTTGCCAATTTTGGGGATGATTGTGTTGGGAATTATGCCAGCAACGTCTTCATCTACGCGATATCGGGCGATCGCCCTTGCGACAGCATGGGTTGGGTTCATTTGGACTGTCGTATTAGCGATTCAATTTGATCCTTCTCATTCAGGCATGCAGTTCTCTGAATCTCTCCCGTGGATTGAGGGCATCGGGCTGAGTTATCAGTTGGGTTTAGACGGGCTGTCACTGCCGCTGGTGGTCTTAAATGGGCTCTTGACTGTGTTGGCGGTGTTGAGTAGCGATCGCCAGATTCAGCGGCCTCGGTTTTATTACATCCTAATTTTGCTGCTCAACTTGGGCGTTGTCGGAGCCTTCATGGCTCAGGATGTGCTGCTGTTTTTCCTGTTTTACGAACTCGAAATTATCCCGCTCTATTTTTTAATTGCCATTTGGGGCGGAACCCGACGGGGATATGCGGCAACCAAGTTTTTAATTTACACTGCCGTCTCAGGAATATTTATCCTTGCGGCATTTTTGGGCACGGTATGGCTGACCGCATCGCCCGGATTTGGCTATGAAGTGCTGCGATCGAAAAGTCATCTGCTCCCAGTCGGAACTCAGGTGATCCTGCTGTTGGGGCTGGTCATTGGTTTTGGCATTAAGGTTCCGTTTTTCCCCTTCCATACTTGGCTGCCCGATGCCCACGTTGAAGCTTCGACCCCAGTATCGGTATTGTTAGCGGGTATTTTGCTGAAGCTAGGAACCTATGGGCTATTAAGGTTTGGGCTGGGGCTATTTCTAGATGGCTGGCTTTATCTGGCTCCTTGGCTGGCGACCCTAGCCGCAGTCAGCGCTTTGTATGGAGCATCTTGTGCGATCGCCCAACAAGATATGAAAAAGGTTGTTGCCTATTCCTCTATTGCCCATATGGCCTTTGTCTTGTTGGGGTTTGCGGCAACAACCCGGCTTAGCATCATCGCTGCGGTCACTCAGATGATCAGTCACGGCCTTATTTCTGCCCTGCTGTTTTTGCTGGTGGGCGTTGTCTACAAGAAAACGGGTAGTCGAGATGTCACCTACCTGCGTGGGTTGCTGACTCCAGAACGAGGACTGCCACTGATTGGTAGCCTGATGATTTTGGGTGCAATGGCGAGTTCAGGAATTCCAGGCATGGTCGGCTTTATTGCCGAATTTCTCGTGTTTCGGGGCAGTTTTCCGGTGTTTCCAATACAGACGCTGCTGTGCATGGTCGGAACAGGGCTGACAGCCGTATATTTCTTACTGATGATTAATCGAGTGTTCTTTGGTCGGTTGCCTGTTTACCTTGACCACTTGCCGTCAGTCACGTGGGGAGAGCGATCGCCTGCCATTGTTTTGGCGGTGTTGATTTTGGCATTGGGGCTGCAACCCGTCTGGATGACCCGCTGGACTGAGCCTCAAGTCTCTGCTCTGCTGATCGGACAATTTGACGAAGTCCGGCGTCCATTGCCCGATGTCCGCACCTTTGACCGAACGTCTTTGCCGACGACACGCATTCCGCTCAAAGCATCGCTGTCTTCACCTCCGTTGCCTGCCCTGCTCAACAACCACGAGATCTAAGCACAGTATCTAGGTACCATACCCGCCATGATGAGTGTCGAACAACTGCCTCCTTCTAACCACACTCTTGCCGAATACGTTCATCGTCTCGAAGCTGGAGAGGCGCTGCTGAGCGATTCTCCTGAACATTTGGTTGAAGTTGTAGGCATTCTCAAGAGCTATGGCGTGGTGCTAGATGCCTACTCCAACAATCTGATTTACATTGCTGAGCATCAGTTTCTGCTTTTGTTTCCCTTTTTCAAATACTTCAACGGCGATTTTTCGCTCGACAAGCTGCTTAAGCACTGGTCTCACGACCGCATCAACTACGAATATGCCGAATATTGTATGAAAGCGATGCTCTGGCACCAGGGAGGGGGGCTTGCAGATTACGTGGATAATCCGAACTTTCGGCATCAGGTAGAGCCTCTGATTCAGGCCAAGATTAAATACAATCCGCTTCTGCTGGTTTTACACAAGCTATTTCCCGAGTTTTTGCCGGAGCAAATGCGGGTCATGTGCTATTACAGCGGTCTGGGCCAGTTTTGGCGGGTCATGAGCGATATCTTTATTGAACTGTCTGATCTCTACGACCGAGGAGAAATCAAGTCCATTCCTGAGGTTGTTCAGCATATTCAAGATGGCTTGGTTGCCGCCGCGAGTCAGCCTATCACCTACAGCGTTGAGCTAAACGATCAATCCTATGACATCTTGCCAAAAGACGCAGGGTTGACGTTTCTGGCTGATACTGCCGTGCCCTATGTTGAAGCGATTTTCTTTCGAGGCACTCCTTTTCCAGGCACGGTTTCATACAACGCTCAGGCTTATCAGATTCCGATTTACCAGCAAGACTTTGCTTACGGTGCTTTGTATGCCGATCCGCTTCCTATCGGCGGTTCGGGGATTCCTCCAACGCAATTGATGCAAGACATGCGGCACTTCTTACCGGACTATCTGCGTCAAATTTATTTGTCTACAACCCGTGGCGAAGACGATATTCGCGTCAAGATTTGTGAGACTTTCCAGAAATCGATGTTTTGCGTCACAACAGCAGCCATTCGTGGATTAGCGCCCTTTCCGATGGACGCGTCAGAGCTTTCGGAACAAAGGGAAAATCGCAAGTATCTGGAATCGTGGATGAGCCGCTTTGTCGAGTCGAGGATTCGAGAAGCACAGACTTAGAGAATAGAACAGGCACGTTTTCCTAAGGAAATTTCTGTTCAAGAAAATACCTAACGTCAATACGAGTTAAGAGTTTTTTGAAGGCATACGAACGAAATAATGAGGCTTTTGGGCTATGAGAGAATCAGCCCTTCAGCTTATCCCGTCTGTGATTGCGAGTTGTGATTGCGACGTGGAGATTGAAGCTCTTGCGCATCTCATGCTTCGGATACAGCCTTTGGAGGGAATGTTCCGTTAAGGGATGTTCCTTGAATCGTCGTCAACTCAGATTGGAGTTCTGAAGGAGTTTACTGTGGCTCGCAACATAGCTAACGGGGTACAAATCGCCCAGCAGTGCTGGAAAGCACTGCAACGAAACCCACAATTGATGATCTTTCCACTACTTTCAGGCATTGCTTTGGTGCTAATCGCCATCCTGTTTATTATTCCGACAGTAGCGGTGCTGTCACTGGGCGGAGGCGAACCGACAACGGAAAATGGGCTCTCCACAGTGGAATGGATTTTGAGTGTGGCAATGACGTTTCTTTACTATTTCGCCTGTTACACCGTGCTTATCTTTTCCAATACCGCGTTGGTCGGAGTGAGTCTAAAACTGCTGAACGGAGAATCGGCAACATTTAATGACGGTGTGGCGATCGCCATGAGCCGCTTGAGTCAAATTATTGGCTTCGCGCTGATTTCGGCAACCATAGGAACCCTAGCCAAGGCTGGACAGCAAGCTGGCCGCGATTCCGACAATGTAGTGGTCACCGTCATTGCCTCAATTGTCGGGGGCTTGATTCAAGGGGTATGGAGCGTCGTCGTATTTTTTGCGATTCCTGTCTATGTTGTCGAAAATTTAGGGCCGATCGCCGCAATTCGTCGAAGTTGGGACATTTTCAAACACACGTGGGGAGAAGGATTTACAGGACGTGCAGTTATCGGAATAGTATCCTGGCTGGTTCAATTTCTGCTGCTGGCCGTTTTAGCTGGATTGTTTGCAGTTGCCATCGCCTACGCATCTATTCCACTGATTGTTCTGACGGTTTTGTTTGGCATCGCCACGTTTGGAGCGTTGTCTCTGATGACTGGAGCAATCAACGGTATTTTTCAGGCGTCTCTCTACCACTACGCCGTTACAGGTCATGCTGGACGCTTCATTGACAATCACCTCGCTCGTAACGCCTTTCCGACTTAGGCCGAGGCGATCGCCAGCGAGTCCGCTCAAGGAACATTGAAGTCGCGGATTAGGGTGGTGCCTTAGCGACACTCTTTCCGGCGAGAGGGCCTACCTGTCCAAACACACCATAAATAGATACACAGCGCTGAATTGAGGCTAAAGTCCAACAGCAACACCCAGAGAGAAACAGTACTCCAATCGATGTCTGGGCTATATCGCACCCATTGAAACAGCAGCGCAAAGGGCAAAATGATGAGCGTAGTACTGGCAATTTTGATTCGGTACCAGTCCCCTTCCCAAGCCATCCAGGTTTGCAGAGTGCCCACTGCTATTAACCAACCACAAAGGGTCCGAGCCGTCAGGGGCGTCATAGTCCAAGGGGCGATCGCCATCAATGCACCGGGCACTAGATAAAATACCAGCGCGATTAGAGTAATCAGCACACCGTTGATAGTCCAAAATTGACGAATCGGCTGAGCAATGGGACATAAACGCTGCTGACCGATGGCGGCGGACTGGTTTTGGTGGGTGTAAAACAGTGCGATAAAAATGGGCGGTGGCAACAAATAGCTCATAAACCAAACATAGAAAGGAACAGTATTCAGATTGAACTTGTCCCAGTGAAGAAATGTAGTCAGGAGCATGAACCCGGTAAAAATCGCAGCGGGGATACTTACGGCCCGCACCTGTTGCCAGCGACGAGCCAGCGTTCCCAAAATAAACATTAGCCCAACCGATAAATAGAAGCTCCCAAAAGTGGCCGCCATCACCACAGGATTAATAGGCCAAGCAAAATTTATAGCCGTTTGTTCAGGCCCCAAAAAGACGGAACGGGTGGCGGCAACACCAAAGAAGACTTCAACGCCAAGCCACAGCCTCAGGGGTAGTGAAATGGGGGTGTTATGCATATTAGGAGTCGAGAGCGTCATGATGGATTTCCTTATGAAGATGGTCTACACTTTTTTTGATTCGGGTCTGAGACACTACGCAGAGATGGGACGGTGCTCAATAGCGCCAGAGCTAAGCTAGTCAGGCTAAAGCCGCTAAACCAGACCCAGACACTTAGACGGCTAATATCAAAAAGCGCCAGGTGGTAAAGGGATGACCCCAGCACTCCCAAGGTGAACACGAGGGTGGCATAGATAAAAATCCTGACTTCCTGCCACTTTTTTTGAGTCAAGGCATACAAACTACCCAATCCGTAGGAGAGCAATGGAGCGCTATAAATTTGGGCGAGTAAAGGAGTAATCGTCCAGGGCCAGACATTAACCATGACAGCAGGTGCGACAAATAGACAAAGTGCTAACAGCGTGACCATCCCCCCTTGTATCCCTAGATAAATTCGTAACGCTTGAGAGAGGGGTGGCCCTGGGGGATGGTCAGTGTGCGATCGCTGATGCCAAGTCATCCAAGCTGCGACCAGAGGATAGCCAATATAAGCCACAAACCAAATCCAAGTTGGCTCGCCCTCCCAGTTAAAGACATCTAGATGAAAGAGTGAAATTAGCCCTAACATCCCCGTCCAAATAACAATCACGGGGGTACTCACGCGAACCTCTGACCACTGGTTCGTCAACATGCTTAAGCCCACCAAGGTGCCCCCTGACAGATACATGGAAGCTAAAAACCTGGCATGGAGTGGCGGCACTCTAAGAGGCAGTACATTCGGTGCAGCTTCAGAAAAGAATAGTCCCCAAATGCCAACCACTAAAGCGAGGGTTAAAACCAAGCCATAGTAGAGTTTGTGTAGCCATAAAAGTCTGGAATAGGTGGGTATTTGGGCTTTGAAGGCAAGAATAATAATGCCAAGGTTTATCCCCTGGCTGAGGAGTTGCAATATACTGCGATCCAGCCCCGTGGCCCAGGCAAACAGATCGATGGTGAGTTTTAGAGACGTCACCGTGAGTACTAGCCATAACGCCCAGGGTTTACGAGTTAAAACGCTCCAAATACCTGCCAGTGCTAAACTCGCGAAGATAGCAGCGGAACTCTGTATGACACGGTTATCCTGCAAAAAGAAAGCGTAGTATGGGAAGAAAAAGAGGATTCCAAGCGCCTGAGCGCCCACAAGAAATCTCAGCAATTTGTAGTGGTTTGTAGGAATATCCTGTTGTTTATTTTCCATTTTCTTTTTCCTGTGCGGTTAGGGGGCCCCAGTAGACTGCTGGGTCTTCATAGAAAGGGAAGTTGGGTTGAGGGAAGTTGGGTTAAGGGAAGTTAATTTTGTAGGCTGGGTTAAGCGTCAGCGAACCCAACAAAACATGTCTATCGTTGGGTTTCACTTCGTTCAACGCCAACCTACCTAATGCATCACTTTAGCTGTGTCGTACCAGTAGGGTGGCGTATGGCCTTTCATGGCTACGCTAAAGCGTCAGCGTAATGCACCAAAATCTTGTAAGACGGTGCGTTGGGCTATCGCCGCAACAAACCCTACTGCTGGAGCATCTAAACAAAGCTGGCTCGGCTCAGTTGGTCGGCCTCAATACCCCGCAGTGTTGCCAAGGTCTCATTGCCAGCCTCAATCAGGGCGTTGTTGCCCTGCTGCTGGAACGATAAATCTCTGAACCTGAGGCTGCCCTGGAGTCGAATCACGTCTTCGCCAATATTGAAGTCGCGGATGAAGTCGTTGCCTTGCCGACGACTGAGGACGAAGATGTCTTCACCGCTCCCACCGATCAGGGTGTCATCTCCACGACCGCCGATTAGCTCATCGTCGCCGCCACCCCCGCTGAGGCGATCGCCACCATTCCCTCCATTCAGCAAGTCGTCCCCACCTCGACCATTGAGGCGATCGTCGCCACCGTTGCCTCTGAGGTTGTCGTTGCCCCTGCCACCGTTGAGGCGATCGTCTCCGCCGCCGCCTCTCAAGTTATCGTCGCCGCTGCCGCCAACAAGGCGATCGTTGCCCCTGCCTCCGATCAGGAGATCGTCTCCAGCCAAGCCTCTCAGTCGGTCATTTCCGCCTCGACCCCGAATGGTGTCGCCTGCTCCAGCTCCGGCTAGGTTGTCGTTGTTGGGGGTTCCAACAATGTTGAGACCTACGGGCGGTGCGACAGGTGGTGGTTCGACGGGTGGCGGCTCAACAGATGGCGGCTCAACGGGATCGACCTCATCGCTAACTGTGATGGTGACGGTATTGTTATCGACGTTGCCGTTGCTGTCTTGAATCGCATAGAAGATGACATCTTCTCCTGAGAAGTCTGCTCCAGGCGTATAGGTCAGGGTGTTGTCTGGATTAATCACCACCTCTCCAGGCTCGAAGGCAAACACTTCCACGATTTCGATGGCGTCGTTGTCCGGGTCGCTGTCGTTGGCTAATACGTCAATCACTACGGGGGTGGCAAAAGCGGTGGTGGCCTCATCGGCTACGGCGGTGGGGCGTTGATTGCTAAAGTCAGGGCGGAACGTCGGATCGATCTCTTCAGCCGTGGCAATTTGGGCAGTGAGAGCAGCTCCTGTGTTCTCATTTACCACGGTGGCTATATCCCCAACGCCAGAGCCTAATTCTGATAAAGCTTCCTGAATCGCGCCTTGGGCAATCTGCTGGACTTGGGCGATCGCCTTCGATTTCTCTACACTGTCGAGGGTGTCGTCTAGGGCGATCGCCTGAATGCGTTCGTTCCCTTCGGCAATAATCGCCGCCGCGCCTTCGACGATAGGGGTTGCAAAGTCAGGAGCAAGGGTGGTGATCAGGGCTTGGACTTGGGCAGGGTCGCTTAAGTCGAGGGTGCCAGAGGTGGCGATCGCCTCTGACAGGGCTTCAATCGTTTCCGGTTCGGATGCGCCCGTCAAAGCCTCTAGCTGAACGACGGTATTTTGCACCTGAATCTGAGCCGCATAGACCTCAAGCCAATCTGTCCCTTCGCTGGAAGCCACTTTTAGCGCATCAAAGTTGAGCAGATCCACCTCCGGCAGTCCGAAGGCTGCTTTCACCTGCCCTTGAGCGTCAGCCATATCACCAGCTTGCGTGAGTAAGCGAGAGATAGTCGCGAGTGGGTTGATGACCAAATGCTGGAAGCCCCCTGCAAGTTCGGGATCTTCTGGCCCTTCCAAAAAGACTTTCGCCGGTTCGACAAAGGGATCGAGAGCATCAGTGCCGTCTGCAAACACCAGCGAGAATTTTTCGCCGCGATCGAATTCCCCGTTGCCGTTGCCATCGATAAAAGACCATTGCTGAACTGGTGTAGCCTCTAGAACCACGCCTCCCAGTTCATCCAATTCCAGCGTGCCATTGCCATTGGCGTCTTCCCCTGGATCGAGGATGCCGTTGTTATTATCGTCTTCGCCAACCTCTAACACTCCGTTGCCGTTGAGATCAAAGGGGGCGATCGCCACTTCGATACCGTTAGGATTCAGGGGCGACTTGACCAAGAAGGACTCATTGTCATCTTGAACGCCATTGCCGTTCGTGTCGATAAAACTGATGTCTAAGTCACTGTCTCCACTAGGATTAACGACGGAGAAAGGTTCGTTTGGATCAACGATACCGTTGCCGTTGCGATCGACAAAGACATACTCTGGGGACTCGCTCGTCATCGTCACCCGCACGTCTAACTGACCGTTGCCGTTGGTGTCATAGGGAGTAATATCAAGCGTATCTCCGCCTTTGCCATCCACTGGAGAATAGGGTTCATCACTATCTTGGGTGCCGTTGCCGTTGATATCAATAAACACCCAGCCATTGCTAATTTGCTCACGCTGTTCGACGGTGGTGAGGAAGGATTTTTGGAAGATATTTTCGACGGTGCCATTTCTCTCGACAATGGTCGTCGCCAGGTCGGTAATCGCCTCGTCGCTGAGAGTGGTGTTGGGGTCTTCGCTGATAGCAAAGGCCAATGCCTCGTTAATCAGCTCCCGAACGCTATCAATATTCGTCAAATCCAGAGCTTCGCCGTTTTCCACCTGGTCGGCGATCGCCTGGAGAATGGTGCTGGCAATTTCCGCCTTGTTGACGGTGGAGACGACCTCCGTATTGTCTAGGATGCCGTTACCGTTAATGTCGAAGAAGCGATCGCCATTCTCAGCTAGAACAACTTCCAAATCCCCATCATCAAACTGCTGGTTGCCGTTGTTGTCGAGGTAAACCAGCCCATCGCGGTTGAGAACTTCAGCGCCGTCAATCGTCTGACCCACCAGAGAGGCTGAGCCGATGGCTTGGGTGGTTAAAATAATCAGATTTTGCAGTTGAGATTGCAGCCCCAGAACTGATAAATAGGAAGTCTTCGGGTCATCCTCGTAGAGTTCGCTATTTCCAGGTAGGCCGAATGCCTCAATCACCTCAGCTTGGGCTGCCTCCAGGTCGGGTTCAGCTAGAGCTAAGGCCAAACTGGTGAGCGGCGAGGCTAGGGATGCAGTGGCACTGGTGATAATCGCGGTGGTTTGAGGAAGATTGGTGGAAATATCAATGCCATTCATAATTACCACCTGGCCTTCTTCCACATCGATCACGCCGTTGCTGTTGATATCGAACGGCGAGAGGGGAATCTCCAGGTCGTAGCTGCCATCGGCATTACTAAAGGTCACGGGTTCGTTGGGGTCTTGAATGCCGTTAAAGTTGGCATCAAAGAAGACCGTGCCGCCAGAAATCAACCCGTCAGAGACGGTACTAGAGCTATTGCGGGTGCCGCCAATACTAAATTCTGCGAGGGGGAAGGTGGCAATTCGCTGCTCAAATACCGTCTGACGAAACAGGCTAACTTCTGCCCCTAAAAATGCATTGACAATGCCGTTAAGTTGAAACAGCTCAAACGGGGTAGTGATGCGATCGGCAATTTCCGATGCCCGCAGTCTGCCGTCATCGGTGCCTCGACCTTCGCCACCATCAATCAAATCCAGACCGATGATTCCTTCGAGTCCACCTTTGACAAATCCTGACAAGGCGAAGAGGTCAACCCCCAGTCCGGCAGCAATCAACGCCGACGCCGTCAGTTCATCCACATCTTCCCCTGACCCATCGGGATTAGCGCGATCGCTCACAAAGAAGCCATCGAGGACACGAAAGGACTGGAGCGGATCAAAATCATTGGAAGCCCACTGGCTAAAGCCAAAGGTGTCGAAGCCAAAGGCCAAATCCAACCCGACGTTAAACTCCCCTTCCAGGAGGCCGCTAATGGGGCCAAAAATTCGGAAGCTGCGTTCCACATCAAAGCCAACTTCCAGGGCGGGCAGATCGTAGGTAAAGAGAGCCACATCGTCTTTCCCCAGGAGTAAATCCACCGCAGTGAAGGGATTGGTAATCAGGGGAATATCGAAATTGTCGTTGTTGAGCAGCCGACGGGTATTGGATTTCTGAGTCCCTTGGTTCCCGCTCTCTGGAGCATTATTCAACTGCTGGTCAACTGTCAGAGTGTTATCCGTTTGAGTCGTCGCGGCTTGAGTCGGATCGGCATCCGGATCGCTGGCATCAAAAGCACTTAGCTCAAAGGAGCCAACGTCAATAATAATGCCGTCCCCGTCGGCAAGCGGGGCGTTTAGGGCATCGGCAAGATTAATCAGCTCGGTAATCTGGTCAAAGGTTTGTTGGAATTTGGCATTGGGGGGGCTTCCGGCCAGTTCTGCCAAACCGAGAGCCAATTCAATGACGCTAATTTCGCCATCGTTATTGTCATCCAAGCCATCCGCAATTCTTAAGTCGTTGAGAATTTCCGTATCGGAGTTGAGGAAGTCAACAATGGGACGGAAGGGATCAATAATGCCGTTGATGCTATCCACGACCGGACGGGCAAAATCGGAGAGGAAACTGCCCAGATCGAGCTGGACGTTGTTAAACGCCAAACTGGGGGCAAACCCACCGACCGCTTCGCCATCTTCAAAGGTAAACGAACCAAAGTCACCCGCCAGATCGAAATTGATACTGGGAAAGGCCACATCCGACTGAATGCTAGTAACGGCGTTTAAGCCCAGGGTGGCCGACGCTTCCGCCGATGGGTCGAAGAGTTCCCGGAGGTCATCGGACGTGGCATTCTTCAATTCCTCAGAGGTGAGGCGATCGCCATCCACATCCACACCGTCATTCAGCTCGTCTAGATCATTCAGACCTAGGGAAAAGTTCGCCGCTGTTGCTGTCGGGTTTTCGGCATCATTGACCAAGTCCAGTTCTAAGAACCCTAGATTCCCGGTCGCTTGGAAATCTTCGCTCAAGCCAAACCCGACATCCGCCGAAAAGTTGGTGGTGTCAGTGTTCATAAAGAAGCCAAATTCTTCATGAATGCCGAAGCCTAGATTAAACTCAAAATCAAAGGTCAGATCGGCGCTGCCATCCACATCAATGCCCAGTCCGGGCAGCCCTAAATCTGCATCCAGCGCGATACTGGCTAGGCTATAGTCTTTGATCACCGTGATATCAAAGGTCACCTCTTCGGCGGAGAGAGCAGCGCTGACCTCGATATCCACATCCAGAGCGTCTTCGATGGTCTCTTCAAGAAACCCGACGAGTTTATCGACATTTAACACCCCTCCGGTTTGAACCTGATTAATCAGGCTGGTCTGAAACGTGCCAATTAAATCGGGAGCCAGGGTGTCTAACGCGCCAAGAAACGGTAGGTCAATGGTGCGAAACTGGGCGTCAATGGAGTCTTGGATTGAATTTAGAGCGTTATTCAATCCCCCGGCGATCGCCACATTGTCAATCCGGAACTCATCCACGGCGATCGGCAACGCCTGTACGGTCAGCCCGTCGTACACCGGATCGGTACTGACTAGGGTGTGAGCAATGTCCTGAAATTCTCGCCCCTCTTCTTGGGTATCGACCGCAGCCACTAGGGTCACAGTTTGGGGGGTATCAAACGTTTGGGGCGTAAACGTGATGGGGGCGATCGCTTCAACATCATCGCTAACACCAAAGTTCACGGTGACATCGGCTAGCGGTTGAGTCGCCAACGCAATCGTGTAATCGCGACCCGTACCTCCTTCAATCACGACCACATTCTCGCCGTTGCCAATCACAATGCCGGGGACATCGTTTTCAGTAATCGTCGCTGTGACATCCTCTACCGCGATGCCCTGATAATCCTCATCAGCGCTTGTCACCGTATGGGAAATGGTAGACGTGCGATCGCCTGCCACCACTTGATCATCAACGGATTCCACCGTGATCGTTTGTCGGATGTCGAAGTTGTCAGGGGTGAACGTGACAGGGGCGATCGCCCCTACCTGCGCGTCATCAGTGGCGAACGAAATGGTGACATCGCTGGTGGGCTGACTGGTTAACTCAATGGTGTAGCGATCGGTGGTCTGCCCTTCAACAACCGTGGTCGAACCCTGAGACTCAAGAATGCGAACCCCGATTTCATTCCCCGGAGCCGTCCGACCGCTATCGTCAATCTCAATTTCGGCGTTCGTTTGACCGAGTTCGTAGCCTTCTCCTGCCTCTAGGGTAAAGGTGATGGTTTCATCGGCTTCTAGATTGTTGTCATCAATCGGGCGCACCTCAATTCTGGCCGTGATGGTTCCTTCGGGTAGCGTGAAGCGATCGCCCACAATATCCCGCTCTGTATCGTTAGCCACCAAGACTAGAGTGTAGTCTTCACCCCGGACGGCATCACCACCGATAGAGAAGTTGAAGACCGCGTCATTGTCATCATTTTCATTGCCATTACTGAGTAACGGATTGGAAAAATCAAGCTGGAAAAATCCAGGATTCCCCGTCGCTTCCGTGGCATTATCGCCCGCCAACACATCAATGGTGGGACGCACATCGTTATCCACGATCGCCAACTGGATACTGGTGCTTGCTCCCCCGTACTGATTATTGCCATCGCCATCCTCTGCTACAAACGGGATTCCATCAGCCCCGTTGTCATTTAGCTCATTCAGGGTGATGTCGATGGTCTCATTGTCTTCAGCAATCTGATCGTCGAAATCAGGAATCTGACCCGGAATGCCAATGGCATCAACGGTAATCGCAACGCTGTCTTGACCCGAAATATCCAGGAAGAAATTGCCGTTTTCATCGACGACGAGTTCCTGACCATTGCTGTTGAGCAGCCGATAGTCTTCGTTAAATTCAGCCGTTCCCCCCGTAATGCTAAAGCTGAGCTGCCGTCCTTCGGGGGCAATGGAGTCTAAATTAAACACCACTTGACCCGGATTCAGACCTTCTACGGCATCGGTCGCCTCTAGGCTAATGGTGGGTTCGTCATCCACAATCGTTAACTCAGCAGAGGTGGAATCTCCCAGAATGTAAAGGGGAGACTCGTCTAGGGCGATCGCAATGGTTTCATCGGGGTCAAAAATGCGATCGTCAATGGGCTGAACCTCAATGAGCGCCTCTGTTTCTCCCGTAGGAATAATGACGCTCAGGGGAATGCTGACGTCAGCCCCCTCACTCGCCTCGCCATCGGGATCGTTAATCGCCGTTCCGGTGATGGTGTACTGAACCACTAAATCGATCGGTAACGCCCGATCCAGAGACAGCGTAAATGACCGATCGGGATCGGCGTTGGCACTTGCTTCCAAGGGATTGTTCCCTGCCTCGATGGTCAGGGTTGGCAATACAAACTGATCGACATCGCCAAACACACTGCCATCATCTAAGTCATTGCCAGTGGCAACATTCGTGCCGACTTGAACCACGGTTCCCCCTGGCAGAGACAAAAACGACAAGATGCCAGGGAGAGAAACCCCCTCTCGCACAAAAATATCGCTCGCTTTGGCTTGCCCTGAATTAGCCCCCGTCCCGGCAGCGACAGAATTATCCGAGAAATTACTATTCAGCAGGATAAGTTCTGCCCCGCGATTGACAAAGACAGCCCCGCCAAGTCCGGCTCCGCCACCCCCTTGCCCTCCAACCGCACGGGTTTTGCTGTTGGCACGAACGGCCCCACCATCACTGCCGTCACCGCCAAATTGACCGCCCTTACCACCGTCACCGCCAAAGGCCGTACCGTCGCTCTTCTCTGGGTTTGAGCCTGCGCCACCGCCTGCGCCACCGCCTGCACCAAAAATTCCCGCACCACCATCGCCGCCAGCACCGCCTTTGCCATCATCAGAAAGGAAAAAGCCAATATCCACACCACCGGCACCACCACCGCCAGCGCTGCCCCCCAGCCCTAAGGTGCGATCGCCACTGCTACCATCCTCCCCTTTACCTCCGTCTCGATTCCGTCTGCCCCCAACCCGAGTATCGCCACCGCTTCCCCCCGGTGCAGCCTCTCTGCCAAAGGGAAAAAAGTCGTTGTTGTCATTTAAACGCCCGCCATCTCCGCCCGTTCCCCCTCGATTCCCCGAACTGCCGCCATTACCGCCATTGCCCGTCGCATTTCCTCCAGCCGCACGATTACCAGTGAACTCAACATCATTCACCACAACCGTTCCGTCATTGACAAACAGGGCACCCCCGGCCCCTAGCCCCCCACCGCCGCCATTGGTGCCAGTCCCCCCTTGAGCCAAACCGTTGCTTAGCGTAAGATCCGATAGAATCACCTGATCATTGCGACTGTCACTGTTATCGACGACGAAAATGCCAAACTGTCCCTGACCATCAATCGTGACATCGCTGCCTTGGATTTCCACCTGTTCAGAGAGGGTGGGCAAGCTATTTGAAAGGTTGATGGTCTGACCGGCGATCGCCGACAAATCGATAATATCTTTGGTGGTGTCGCCGTTGTTGTTGTTTTCCGCAGCGGCGATCGCCGCCCGCAAAGACCCAGCCCCACTGTCGTTCGTATTGGTGACGGCAAACGTTGCCAATACCGAATTAAACGCCGACATCGCATTGAGTTGGAAAGCCAGGGGCGCATCAATAAAGCCTGTGGATGCCTCTAAGACCCAGTCACCCCCTAAATCCATATCGCCCGTCAGATTCTCAGACGCAGCAATATCTGCCTGGGTCAATTCACCCAAGCGGTCAATAAACGCCTGTCCTTGAGCACCATCAGCGACATTACAGCCGAATAAAAGAATATCTCCAGTGTCGCTTAACGCTTCTCCCCACTGGTGCAGTTGCTCCTGATAGTCCTCAATGTTCTCCTGATTTAAGCTGCTGTCCCCGAGCTGTAAATACCCCGAATTTCCGTGGGACAAAATCTGAACGCTATCGAGCTGATGGTGATGGGTTAACTCTTCGGTGATTTGCTCAATCCCATTGCGATTAGGGTCTAAAACAACAACTTTCGTCCCTGGTTCGACGCTATTAGCTAACGCTTGATAGCCTGAAACACCAGCATCAACGAAAACAACAGCAGAGATAGGGCTATTCATCATGGTTCTGTAGGATTTGTGTGTAGTGTGCTTGTGCAGTGACTTTGCGGACGGGGACTAGCGCGTTAATGATATGCCAGTCCTGTGTCCACGCGCCTATTTAGGAAGCTGAGAGATAGCCTCCGATAGATTTCTTGATGTTTGAATAGAGCTTCATCGGAACAGACCCAGCTCGTTTTTCCGGATCTGTAATGGATACAAGTGCCAAGTCAAATTGGATTTAAATTAAGAAAAAATTCTCAACTTGGGATAGATGTGTTCCTCTAAACTGACCTCTTGGCCCCCTCGCTGTGGGTGGGCAGTGCCCGCCCTACGTGGCTCTGACTGGGAACCAGAGATCCGACATCCTCATTTTTTGGAAATAATTCAGGCTGGCACTAAACAAAGCTGGCTCGGCTCAGTTGATCCGCCTGGATACCCCGTAAAGTCGCCAGGGTTTCATTGCCAGCTTCAATTAGGGTGTTGTTGCCCTGCTGATCGAACGACAAATCTCTGAAGCTGAGGCTGCCTTGGAGTCGAATCACGTCTTCGCCAATATTGAAGTCGCGGATGAAGTCAGTGCCTTGCCGACGCTTGAGGGTGAAGATGTCATCACCGCTACCCCCGATCAGGGTGTCATCGCCACCACCGCCGATTAGCTCATCGTCGCCACCACCGCCGCTGAGGCGATCGCCACCATTGCCGCCATTCAGCAGGTCGTCGCCACCGCGACCGTTGAGGCGATCGTCGCCACCGTTGCCTCTGAGGTTGTCGTTGCCCCTGCCACCGTTGAGGCGATCGTCCCCGCCGTTGCCCCTGAGGTTATCGTCACCGTTGCCGCCAACAAGGCGATCGTTGCCTCGGCCTCCGATCAGGAGATCATCTCCAGCCAAGCCTCTCAGTCGGTCATTTCCGCCTCGACCACGAACGGTGTCGCCTGCTCCGGCTCCGGATAGGTTGTCGTTGTTTCCGGTTCCAACAATGTTGAGACCTACGGGCGGTGCGACAGGTGGTGGTGCGACAGGCGGAACGAAGTTATCGAGAATGTTGACCGTGGCCGTATTTTGGTCACCAAGGTCAGCGTTGCTGATGGCGGTGAGGCTGAGGTCAATGGTTTCTGTCCCTTCTTGGAGGTCATCTTCGAGGACGGGAATCGAAATGGTTTGTGTGGTTTCCCCAACATCGAAGGTGACGACAGACGGGAAGGGATTGGTGAAGTCGAGTCCTGCGGTGGCTGTTCCTCCTGCAACAGCCACCTGCACTTCAGATTCGATCAGGTCATGGTTGCGGGTGAGAGTGACTTCTGCGCCGACGATGG
>JBARXP010000049.1:0-2006 GCA_049647405.1 Elainellaceae cyanobacterium
TGCTGCGCTCCTGGGCGATTTCGATATTTCGCAAAGCCGGACATCCCTCCCTCACAAAAGCGATACGCGGGTTCCGCCATGATTTGCCCACCCTTATTTCCTTTCTCTAGAGAATCAGCCCTACCCCAATGGGGGGGTGGGTCTGCAACATTGCCTTCACCTCATCTGGGTCAAAAACCACCTGACTCCGAATGCCTAGGGCGATCGCATCATCCACAAACCGCTGACTAAAAGACGCTTGAGCACCCACAATCCAAAGCTGAGGCACACTGGCGATCGCCGCCGAGAGGATGTCATGACTCGAACCATTCGCTAGATTTCGCCTCAACCTGGCGACCAACTCAGACACCTGAGGCCCATGCTGATCGTTCAGGGGCACATCAAGCTGTAGCAACCGCTCTAGCTCACGGGCGATGAGCGACCCTTCTGAAAAACCAAAACAGCCTAAAGAGCCAGCCAGCTTGTGAGCATGAGATCGACCCGCTTGCTGTAAATCTGCGCTTAGTTGCCCCGCAACCATTGCCGCAGACGTTGCTTCTAATACATCTAAGCGTTCTCGCATTGTCTCTTCGTGAGCTTCCCAAGCTTTGGCTAAAGCAACCGTCATTTCCGATTGAGTCTGCTGCTGAGGTTCTAAACCAGAATCATCTTCTTGCGGCAGATCAGTCGCGTCTAGTGCCTTGAGGCGATACCCCAATCCATAAACCGTTTCAATAAAGTTTTTAGGAGCGCCACCTGCTTTGAGTTTCTGCCGCACTCCTTTGATATGCGTTCGTACTGCGTCACCGCTAGGCGGATCTTCAAAAGACCAAATGCTTTCAATGATGGCATCAAGGCTGAACACTTGAGTGGGGTGCCGCAAAAAAAGCTCTAGCAGCGCATACTCCTTAGGAGTGGTGTGGAGTTGATGCCCCCCGTAAAAAACCTCAAAGCTACTTGGGTTTAAACTCAGGTTGCCCCACGTTAGCTCGGCGGTTGCTCCGTGGCTGTCTCGACGCAGCAGGGCTCGAATCCGGGCGCGCAACTCCTCAAAATCGACGGGTTTGACCACATAGTCATCGGCTCCAGCGTCGAGCGCCTGCACTTTGTCTCCACTGTCGTCTCTCACCGAAAGCATCAAAATCGGCGCAGTGATCCCTTGCTGGCGAAGTTGCCGACACAAGGCGATCCCCTCAGCGTCGGGCAGCAGCCAGTCTAAGACAATCAGATCGTAAGGAAAGAGAGCCAGAAATTCTTGAGCCGTTTCACCGTCTACTGCAATGTCAACAGCGTAGCGCTGCCGAATCAGATTCTCCGCCAATATCTCCATCAAGGCTTCGTCATCATCAACCAGCAGTAGTCGCATTGCTTGTTTCTGACACAGGACACTACCCACTAGGGTATCTTGATTTTTTCAAATGAGAGCCTGTCGTTTGGAGGGTGCGACTAGAGGGCGCGACTAGAGAACGCGACTAGAGGGCGATCGCCACCCGTTGTTTTGCGCTCCGGCGTGGCGATCGCAACAACAGTCCATCCTGATTGCCTGACACATCTCCTGAAATAACCAAAATTCGTAGGTTGTGGTTGACGGAAGGAAACCCAACAATGCCGTTAAAATCTGACTGTGTTGGGTTTCCAAGCTCAACCGCAACCTACATTATTAAAAGCTCTGGATACAAAATAAAATGTGTCAGGCAGCCAGCAGTCCATCCACTTGGCGATATCCACCGCTGCTGACGCTGTAATTGCGAAACGAAGAGACTCTCTTCAAGCACTAGCAATGCCTCAGCTAAGTAGGAAGTCCTAATTATTTGTAGTGGATCAACACAGCTAAAATGATGTAATAGGAAGTGTTGATATAGAGGGTTTGACGATGGGGCGAGGAAAAAAGTACGAAAAAAAAATTCGTTTAAGTGCTGAGCAGCGGGAACGATTGGAAGACATCAGTCGCAAGGGTCACGCGCCTGCGAAGAAAATTCTCCACGCCCAAGTTCTCCTGATGGCAGACGAAGGAGCCGGGGCGACGA
>JBARXP010000050.1:0-1692 GCA_049647405.1 Elainellaceae cyanobacterium
TCAGCAACCAGCTCTGCAAGATAGTCTGTGGTGTCTTCTCCGTCGTCTTCAGTCAGGTCGTCTTCTCTAACCCAAAAATCATTTATCAAATCACTGATTAGGTCGTCACTCATGGGTAGATGCCTCCATAGCACTGGACTGGAGTTGAACCCGAGCCACACGAACGGTATCGAGAACGAGCAGAGTCAGGATGCAGACCAACAGCCCATAGGACATCGACACGAGCCACCAGCCCTGTTTTAGGTCGGGATGTTTCCAAGCAAAATGAATCTGTTTGAGCTGCCAGGTTAAACCGCGCGGTTCAGCGGGTGGTGCGCTGGGAATGTTGCTCTGTTGCGGCTGCTCGTGTTGTGGTAAATCGTTCATGGAATCAGCCATGATGGGGTATTCCTTTTTTCTAAGTGGATGAAGGATGAGGGGGCGATCGCACTAACTTTGGACGGTTGGCGATCGCCTTCTCTTTGGGCATTAGATCCGCTTGTTTCGGGCATCTCGACACATTTCATTCAGTCGTGCGATCGCCTGATTGCTCGATGCCAACTCTTGCTCTAACTCAGATTGATATCGGTCTAGGTCAGACCCGCAGCGGCTGCGGATCTGCTGAATGTGTGAGCGGCTTAGGTTGCCTTCGAGTTGAGAGATTTTGGTTAGGTCTGCCATTGGGGTTTAGCTCTGAGAGTTGATGTGTTTGTAGACTTTCGCCAGATTGGCTGATGTGGCTCCGGTCAATCCATTGGACAGGTCTTTTGCCGCGGCTTTGGCTAGAGAGGGTTTAATCCCATAGCCTGTCAGGGTTAGGACATACGCATTGATTTGATTTTGTTTGGTGCTCATTCGGGTTATGCAGATAGGAGAGAATCGAGCGCGGCGGCACAGTCTGTCGATTCCGTTTTCGGTTGTGCAGCTGCGGCAACTTTGGGAGCGGGTGACGAGCTAGGCACGGGGGGCACTTGCCCGATCGCGTAGCAGTCGGCATAGACGCGAAAGACGGCCTCGATGGCCTGACGCGGTGTAGATAACCCCATCCGGCCTGCCACTTCTGCGGCCTTGTCCCACACATCACCAGAGATTCGAGTTTTTGGGGTGGTGTCATTCATGGCTTGTCCTCCTATGCCACGATGGCGAGCTGGCGATCGCTGAACTGTTCATACATTCCAACCACGTTGGAGAAGTTGGGCTGCGGCATCACTACGAAGGCGTCATTTCCTTTGAGCTTGTGGGCGACCAGGTGTGCGCCACCGCCACAGACGATGAAGCGACGGGTCGAGGGCAGATAAGAGGCCAGATCCGCTCGAATTTGGCTGAAGATGTTGCTAAACCACGGGTCTCGATATTCGTTGAGCCAGTCAGCCCAGCTAATGCCCGTTTCTTCGTAGCGATGACTCTGACAGAAGCCCTCTAGCACCTTGCCAGGATCGGCACTGGTTAACCCGTAGCGCCGTAGCGGTTGCTTCAGGCGATCGTCGTGGGCGATCTGAGAGGCTAGGGCGTATGAACCCAGGCGATCGCTCACATCTTGAGCAATTTCATCACCGTCTGAATCGACGACACGGTAAAGCCAAGACCCACCACCGATATCAATCACAATCGTGTGACCCGATGACGGGACAAACCCAGCCTGACGAGCGGCCCAGTATGCACCCATCCCTTCAGGTACAACCTCAACCGCTTTCACGGTGAGGGTGCAGGGTT
>JBARXP010000051.1:0-22446 GCA_049647405.1 Elainellaceae cyanobacterium
ACCAACCGAGCCATCGTCAGATGGTGGGGCCAATAGGGTTCGCCTTGCTCTTTGAGAAAGGCGCGTAGTCGTTGGTGGACTTCGACTTCAATCACAGATGTTTATCCAAGAAACAATGTCTCTATCCCAAGTAGCGTCATCAAAACAAGCCGCATTCTGAAAATCAGAACCCCTGAGAACCCCTGAGTACATCCGTAATCGCTTCAGAATTCATGACTCCAAAACTTAGATTACCCAAGACTCAGATCATCTAAAATCAGACCATCCAAAATCAGATGAACTTCATTGTTACATAAACAGTCCAGCAGTACGGTAGGGAGACCCCAGGGGAACGTCTCAGCCCCATAAAACTGATTCTCAGCGTTAGGTGGGTTAACTTATTTTGGCGTAAACCTTCGCTATCCATCATGGGTAAATTCTGCCAGGGCGAAGAGATGACCGCGATAAACCCCAAATTTTTATCCAAAAATCAGCTTCTCCAAAAAACAGCCAAAATCAGCCTGAAATTCGGATAGAATCTTGCTGAAATCTACCTGCGGTCAGCGCTGTGGGTACCCTGTGATAAATATTGGTCTGTGATGAATATTGGACTAGTCGGACTGGGGCTGATTGGAGGCTCGCTAGGCTTCGATCTCAAAGCTCTACAGCATCATGTGATTGGGGTCAGTCGTCGCCCTGAGACCTGCGATCGCGCCCTAGAGCGAGGTGCTGTAGACGAGGCCAGCACCCACTTAAGCTTGGTTGCCCAAGCCGACGTGATTTTTATCTGCACGCCCATTGGCTTGATTCAGCCGACGCTGGAGAAGCTGGTTCCGCATCTGTCTAGCCATAGCATCGTGACCGATGTGGGATCAGTCAAAGCACCCGTTGTAGAGGCAGCAGAATCGGTGTGGCCTAACTTCGTTGGCGGTCACCCAATGGCGGGCACCGCTGAGAGCGGCATTGATGCAGCTCTCACCCACCTATTTACAGATCGCCCCTACGTCATTACGCCAACTTCTAGCACCCCACCCGAGGCCGCAGAGGCCGTGGCAGAGCTGGCGCGATCGCTCCAATCTCGCGTTTACACGTGCAGCCCTGACGATCACGATCAGGCCGTCGCCTGGATTTCTCATCTGCCCGTCATGGTCAGCGCCAGCTTGTTGGCGGCTTGTGCCCGTGAAGACAATCTACAGGTCTATGAGTTAGCCAAAACCCTAGCCAGCTCAGGCTTCCGCGATACGAGTCGGGTCGGTGGCGGCAACCCTGAGCTAGGCCGCATGATGGCTCAATATAACCGGGCGGCTCTGCTGCGATCGCTCCAGGGGTACCAAGACCAGCTGACTCAAGTGCGATCGCTCGTCCAAAACAGCCAGTGGGATGAGCTAGAAAACCTATTGAGAAAAAACCAGGGCGATCGCCCGTCCTATCTCTAAGCCTGGGGCGAAATCGCGATAAAGGCCGCATCGCGATAAAGGCCGCTATGAAGTCTGTTGCAGCTCATCTAGACGAGCCAAAACTTCTTGACTGTGAATTGCAGGCCGAACTTTTACGAAAATGTCGCGCAGCCGACCTTCCGGATCAATCAAATAGGTATGTCTCAGAGACGCAATGCCCAACCAAGAACCGTATGCTCGACTCACCGAGCCGTCTTCGTCAGCCAACAGCGGAAATCTTAACCCTTCAGAGTCACAAAACTCTTGGTGAGAATCGACATCATCGACGCTAACGCCAATAATCTGGGCATTGCGACCCTGATACTTCGGCAAATCTCGCTGAAATCGTTGAGCCTCAAGGGTACACCCTGGCGTGAAATCGCGAGGATAGAAATAAAGAACCACCCACTGGCCTCGATAATCTTCGAGCGACACATCGCCATCTCCTGTGTTGGTGGGCAAGGTAAAGGTCGGAGCCACCTCATCTAACGGAGGCTGAGGCCCTCCCATCGCCAGCGCCGATGGAGCCCCACACAGAAACACCCAGCCCGCAACAATGAGCGCCACAACCCAGGGAAGGACTCTCTTGTGTCTGGGATCATGTGAGACTTGAGGCTGAAGAAAATTCATAGTAGTGCTCCTTTACAGGAATAAAAATCTGAGGAAAAAAGCCTGAGTAAGTGCTGAGATCAGTGATGATTTGATCAACGAATCGTCACTGATTCTGAAGGTCGAAACCGATTCTGAAGGTCGAAACCAAAACCTTGAACTCTGGATATCAGGCTAAGTTTACATAAGTTAACACTGTCACTTTAGCAAAGCCGCACCCCGATAGGGTCGGGTATTTGGCGATCGCGCGTCAAAGTCATGCCTCTAAACGTCATGCTTCAGAGCATCCATGCCATACTTGAGCCACAATGCAGCTCATTAGAGAGGCTGAAAGTGGTTGCGACCTCATCGTGCGGCATCAGCTCAAAGACTTTCGTATGAAGGCTAACCCGAATGCGTCTTCATCAAGAAGTAGAAATTAAGAAGTAGAAATTTTAGAATTAAGATGTAGGCTCTGTGTGATTTGTAGCGATATGTAGGCATCCGACCTGCACTCCAGCAAACATCAGTTAAGATGTTGTACCAGTAGGACTCCTGAATTATTTGCGAGACATCTAAATTTTTAGGGAAAGTAAATTTTAGGGAAAGTAACGTTTCTCAAAACTGGATTGAGCGCTCTTTTGATTTTGGTTTAGGGGCGATCGCCACCACATTGCAACAGTCTTGAAGCGATGTTGCGGCAGGCCGGGTGAACCAATATTAGAACTCAAAATATAAGATCTCAAAACATTAAGACTCAAAACACAGGTTCTAACCCTTCTCTCTCTGCTCTGAAGATTTAATCTCTCTGCTGTACTCTGTATCACTCTGGTCAGGGATATCGTCGTGACTTCTCCAAAGACACAAATTCAAGCGCTGATTCACAAAATTGATGAAGTATTGGGTGCGTCCAACACGACTCAATCATCGACTGAGCTGTCTGAAGACGTTCCTCAACAGCAAGTCTTAGAGCAAGCACGCAACTATCTCGCCTCTCTCCAGGGCAGCTCATCCGCATCGTCAGAGCGTCCTCGACTCGACATCGCCCAGCAAGAATGGTGGCGCGATCGCCCCCCTGCGGCTCAAATGCAAGCGGCTCCCCCAGCCGAAATGGGGTACGGAGCCTCTCCGGCTGAATCTGCCCAGCAGGTGCTGCAAGCCATCGTGCAGGAGATGAACTATCTGCGCGTCAATATGATGCAGCCCATGCGAGAAGAGCTGATGGGTCTATATCAGCAGCGCCAGTTTCTCACCGCCGATATTCAAAGACTAGAGCAGCAGCGTCATCAGCTCCTCCTGTCGCAGCAGCAAATCAACCAACAGCAGGTGATTAACGATTTCATGCAGTCTCTCATGGGGCGGCTGCAAGATCAGTTGGCAACCCAGATTGCTCAATCGGTTGAAAACCTTCAATTTCAAGCCACTCAGAGCGCAGGGCTACTGCAAAACAATACTCCTATTCCTCAGATCAACCCAGGGGAAACCGTTGGTGAGCCCCTGACTCCGGGGCAGCGCCTCCAGCAAATGCAATCGCTGCAAGCCAAATCAGATGAGATGCTGACGAAGCTCGACTCGACCCTGCGGGTTGTCTTCGAGTCGCTACAGGGCAATGTCGATAGCTATCAAGACTCTTTGGGAGAAGGGCTCAAAAAAATGCACGGCCTCGGCCAGCAGGGTGAAGCCATGTTTGCCGCCCTCGTCAATCGACTGGCCGAACAGCTCGGTCGGGGAGCCTCTCAATACATTCAGTCATCGATCAAAACCGAGTGGGAACTCCCAGGTCTCCAGAGTGTGGAGAATGCTGGCAATCAACCCTCTCTCCAGTCTGCCCAGTATGATCGCATGGCCGCGATTCCCGATAAGCTGCCAGAAGCGCAAATCGATAGCCTGTTGAATGCGGTGGAATTTGAAGACGGGGCACCACCTCACTCATCTACTGACCCGTCATTCCTTGACCCTGTGCTGGATGATTTTCAGTCAGACACCGCGACGGAGTCTCTTGACTTCAACCTTGATGATTTACATCTGCCCATAGACGACACCCTGACGGGAAGAGTGGCTCAGGCCGATGAGTCTCCCTCTTCAGGATCTTCAGGCGAGGACCAAGCGCATCTGTCAGACGATTATTCAGATGAAGATTATTCAGATGAAATGGTCACGCTCTTTGCCATTGAAGATGAAGGAGTCGTTGACCAAGTTGATGCCCAACGACTCAGCCAATTAGAAGAACTAGACGCCGACTTGCTCTTAAGCGAGATTAATGAATTAACAGCAGATTCGGATTCAGATTCAGATGCTGAGCTAGAGCAAATGTCTGCGACCTCGGCAGCCGATGAACGTTCTGCATTGTTCTCCGCTGATGCGAACCTTTCTCTTGACGAGCTTGAGAGTCCACGCATTCTAGATCGGGGTGGGGTATTTTCTGTTCCAGACGAGTCTGATGAAGCGCTCACATTTCTTGACCAAATTGCCACAGAGATGGAGTCTGACTTAACTTCAGAGCCTGCCGACCAACCAGCAGAAACAGATGTTTCTGAGGCCGCGAGTCTTGCCCAAGAGGCAACTCCCGAACCGAATACATTGGCAGACGAAATCGAAGATATCTATCAAATGTTCGATTCAGTCGTCACTCCGGAGCGATTGACGCCCTCCGATTTTGACCCAGGAGAAAATCAGGAGAGTCAGCCCCATGCAGATAGTTCAGATGCAGAGGGTTCAGATGCCCTGTCACCAGCAGCGGATGATGCATCTGATGCGATCGCCGATCCAGAGCCTCCGGCCCTCCTAGATGATTTATTGTTTGACCAGGCAGAAAATCAGCAGCAACTCGCAGAGTCAGATACTGAAGCCGATTTGGCAGACACCCTCTCCATTAGCGATTTAGTCACCCAAGAGCTACCAGAAAACGATGATGATTTGTTTTCTGATTTGGGCATTTCAACCCAGAGCAACGCGAGGGATGCCTCAGAGCTGCAATCTGAGCAAGTTGAGACGATTCACACCCTGAGTGACTTGGAGTTTCTCGACCAGCCTAAGGTCGCAGGCGAAGACGCAAAACCAGAGCCAGAGGAGACTCCTAGCCTTGCTGAGGCAGACGATGAGCAATTCGTGACATCGGCCTTTGAGCGCTATATTGAGGCTTCTCCAGACGAAGATTTGCTGGCCGATGATAACGATGATGCCGCAGTCGGATCAAATCTGACCCTGGATTCGACGACGATGCAGCGACTGGCTTCGGATTTGTCAGGATTCGAAGGCATTGATGAATCGGAAGTGCTGATGCCTTCTGACGATACGGTCTATTTGTCTGTTGATTCCTCTGATTCTCCTGATCCCCCTGATTCGTCGATGGCTGAAGACGATGCCCCTGAGGCGCGATCGCCCATTTCAGAGGTTGATTCGGAGTCAGCCACCCCAGAAAATATCGAGCATTTATCAGACGAGATGACATCGGAGAATCGTATCGCCGATGATCCTAACCCCTTTGAGTTTGGACAATCTGATAACACGGAATCTGATGATCAGGCTCCTGATATGTCGGCCTGGGACGACTTAGAAACCGATGAACCGATCGCGGAGTGGCAGTTTTCATTTGATGAGAGCGGTAATGAGCCCGAATTACAGGAGACTCCTGACGCCTTTAATGAGGAGGATGGTAGCAACTCCTCTATCGGCATCAATGAAGACTCCATGACGATGGACGATCTGTTTACCTCTTCATCAGACCTATATTCAGAAGGCGATGGCGCTGAGGAACAGTTTGACCCGCTCGACTCAGATGAGTTGCGTCAAATTTTCGAAGACTTAAAAGCTCTAGATAATCAAACAATTGAGCCGAATCCGGGGGCGCAAGAGCAAACCCTAGTTGATCTGCTGAAGGGAGTCAATCAACCGACTGTTCCTCCTGAACCCGACACTCAGGGGGAATCAGAAGAGTCATCAGCGGAAACCGATACGTCATGGTCTATCTTCGATGACCTCAATGCTCCTGATTCACCTTCTGAATCCGAGCAAAAAAAAAATAGCGAAAACTTCTGAAGCGTCTGATTCTGAGCCCAGTGAGCTAGCGGATGACGGGGGCGATCGCTCGGCTCCTGTACCAAGCCTTGACGACTTCGATGAAACCCTCGACTCTATCGCAGGCAAGTTTGGGGCATTGTCTTTCCAAAGTGAGACCTTAGACTCGGTTTCAACCTGGATTGGCGATCGCCCAACTGAAAGCGATCGCCCAACTGAAGGCGATCGCCCCATAGAGTCCAAATCACTCGTTGATGAAACCTTGCAAACCTTTGCGCAATGGCTCGGCGACGATGACTTGGAGTCAGGAGAGCTAGAAGAAGAGAAGCATGAAAAAACCAGAATTAGCAGTAGTCAACGGGAAAATTCTTCTGAAAATATTTCCTTAGAGGCAGAGGATGACACGCAGCTTGCAGAAGAGCAGGCGGCAGGAGTGCAGGCAGAAGAAGATCAGCCCCAGGAAACGAAGCTGGAGTTAGAAGACTCAGAATCATTTGGGTTTGGTCATGAAGAGTCTCTTAATTCTCTGAGTTTTGATGCACCTGATTTAGATGCACCTGATTTAGATGCACCTGTTTTCGGGTCGGCGACTCTCGATCGGTCTAATCGCTTTCATTCTAGACATGACTCCCGCAACGATCGCGCGAAAAACCTGCGGCCCAGCACAAAACCCGAATCTCTTGAGGCGATCGCCCTTTCTGTCTTGAGAATGGGGTTTGCACCCGACCTCCATGCCAAAACAGCGGCTCATTTAGGAACGCCAACTCCCTCACCCGTCCCTCGATCGCGATCGTCGATCTGGGTCTTAGGCATCGATCTGGGCACCTCAGGCATTTCTGCGGTGTTGTTTAACCAAACAACTCGTCGTCTCTACCCGCTCTACTGGCGAGCCGCATCGGCCCAACCCCAGCAGCCAAAACCATCAGCCTCCAACCCCCAATCGTTCACTCTGGCCGCAGTTCCCCCCAGCTCATCTTCTGGCGATCGCTGGTTTCGATTTCCCGTGCGTGTGTTGTTCGACTCCCACACCGAGCCGCTGCCGCTGCAAACCCCCAAGCAGCAAAAACGAGAAGAGACAAATCAGGCGATCGCCCTCACTAACTTGAAGCCTCTCCTCAACCTGGGCATTCCTCACTTTTCATCTCATACGGGCGCGTGGGAACCGACTGTTAAATGGTCGCCCCATCAGACCCTTTCTCTCAAGGCAGTGCAGCAGGCCGTCCAAACCCTACTGACAACCCTGTTGCGGTCGTCTCCGGGTGCAGAGGCCGTCATCACCGCACCTTCCCATACTGACTTGTCCGCAGAAGAAAGCATGGGACTCGTCTGCGGAGCCGTTGGAGTCGGAGACGAACAGCTCCAGGTAGCGCTGAGAAATCTTTCCCAGGTTGTGCTCAGTACGCCATCGGGCTGGCCTGATGAGTATCTGTTCAATCTGCAAGATATTATGCTGAATCTCGATTTGGTGCGCGACGCCCATCAGATTCGATGGGTCGATGAGGCGATCGCCACAGTATTGTCTGAGCTAGAGACTGCTGATGGCCTGCCGATTAAGATGCCGCCACGGCTGACGCCCCAGCAGCGCATCCGACAGCGCCAGTGGCAGGGGCTGACATTGGTGTTAAACGGGGGTTCGGCAAACACGCACTTGGCGATCGCCCATCTGCCCCAGCACATGTCAGATCTCCAGCCCAAACATTTCACCACTCACAGCGTGCCCTACGCAGGCCATGCCTTAGATCAAGACATCATTACTCAAATGCTTTATCCGATTTGGGTTCAAGCGATCGCATTAACCCCAAAAGAAAAAGCGATGATCGCAACCCAAAAGTTTGAAGGCAATGTTCCCCTAGCCACCTTATCGAGTCAGGGGTGGCAAGACCTTTCCTTGAACCAGCTGCCATTGCCGATTCCGGGGCAAGAAGACTTAGACAATCGCCATCGGTTTCAGCAACTTCTGCACGGCTCCTCGATTGGGCGGCAGTTCATCGACTTAGCTCAGTTGCTGAAAGTTGCGTTGCAATATCGCGAAGATGTCACCATCGTGGTTGACCAAATGCCCTATCGATTGTCTCGAAAAATGCTCAGCGATCGCGTCTTGATGCCCTATGTCCAGATGCTGCACCGTCAGATTGACACGCTGATTAAACGCTTCACCCAGCGCTGGAAGTACCTTCCCGAGGCAGAGCAGCAGCCGATTACCCCGCTGCGCCATATCGTTTGCTCTGGAGGCACGGCATCATTGCGAATTGTTGCTCTGTGGTTGCGGAAGCGATTTCCTAACGCCACGATTGTTCAAGATAGCTACAGCCCTCCACCAGCGCTGATGATGGCGATCGACACCCCGCTCAAAGCCCGCACCGCCAAACACAACCTCTGGCGACACCAATCTCGACAATTACAAACGACCCCAACCTGCAGTCGTGTCGCCTACGGATTACCTCTGTTATGCCTGCATCCGGCTCTGGCTGAGGCCAAACTCCGCCCCTATGCCGACTATTTTCTTCTGTCAGAGCTGCTCCAGGTCGTATCAGATCAGCCCCTGCCGCTAAAGGCCATTTTTGCCGCACTGGCTCAGCGAGGCATCGAGGTTGAGTCGTGCCGAGCGCAAATTTTAGCCCTGCTCCACGGTTATTTGCCCCCAGGGCTGCAATCGGGGGGGCACTATCAGACCTGGCTCGCCAACCCTATTCGTCCGACTGACGCATGTTTAGGCAACATGACCTTAACGGGAGTTACCCTCGATTTATTTGAACAGCTCAATGCTCAAACCTATCGCACCATCCCAGAGTACCGGGTCGCCTTCCAGCGTTATCTCAGCACTTTGTTTGCTGGGCCTACGCCTCGTTCACAGGTGCGATCGCCCTCGTTTTTGGAGTAGCGTTGTGAGACAGAATATCTATCATGTGTCCATAACTTGCCCCATTGATGCTCAACTCAGCCTCTAGAGAACCTTTGCCGTCAAGGCGTTCAGTCAGAGACGTTGAGTAAGATAAGAGTAACGGCTTCGCAACCATTGCTATGCACGGTTCAACGGAAACCTTACACTAAAATATCAGCTACATATCATCAGTCGTCGCCTCTCGGGGGAAGGCTTGATGAGATCGCGTTTTGAATCGATTGCTTTTCCTTTGCCGACTCGCTCAACCGATAGGATAGTCCCAATGAAGCGTCAGACCCTTGATTTGTTTGCGTGGGTATCTCGCAGCAGCCTCTTATTATTTATCGCGTTATTGCTGGTTGAGGTGGCAAAGACCCAGCCGGCTCAAGCGGCGATCGCTGGGCGATCGCTAGTGTCTTCGTCTCACACGTCGTCCCTGTCCCTGCCCTTGGGCTGGGTGTTGGCTCAGGGAGCGCCAGAACTATCGCCCGAAGAGCTGCTCAATAATCGACTCCAGCAGATTGACCGCACTGCGACGCTGTTTAACGTCATGCTGGTTGTGTTGGCGCTGCTGCTGGCGGTGGCGATCTCAGGGCTGTGGCTGTTGCGGCGATCGGTACTGCGCGAAGTGACTGAAATTGTGCAGGCACATCTGCAAGAGTTGGGCGATCTGAAGGGCAAAATCGATAGCGGTAAAAAAGATGTCGATGCCATTATTCGAGAATTTGAAGAATTTGCCGATGATTTAGGGGAAGAATCAGAAGAATTTCAGCGCGAAGTCGATACTCGCCGCGATTCTCTATCGAAGCTGTCGGCAGAGCTAGACACGGTGCGACAAAGCACGCTCGACACCCTAGAACAATATGTCGAAACCGCGCAGAAAAAACTGGTTGATGTCGAGTCTCGCTTTGCAGGCACCGCTTCACAGCTCGAATCTGAACTGGTGCAGCAAAAAGAGGCTGTAGTTCAACACCTCAGCCAGTCAGAATCAAGCTTTGCCCAACACCTCGAAGCATTAACTCATGGTGTAACCAACCGCAAAGATGAGGTTTTAAAGTCTCTCGAAGGTGCCGATGAAGACTTTGCGGAGCAGCTCAAGGCTCTATTTGCCAACATTAATCGACGACGCGACGAGGTCTTTGATGAGCTGCAAAAACTAGAGGGGCAGCTTTCACCCACATTGGACGACATGCGGCGAGACGCCCAAACCCAGGTGCGTCAGCAGCGCGATCGCGTGGTAGAAACCATGGAGCGGCTGGAAAACGAATTTAGTAAAGAGCTAGAAACCCTCCGCACAGGCACTCACGATCGACGCGACGATACGCTTGACACGCTCAAGCAGCTAGAGGCCGATTATCGGGCTCAGTTAGTCACGCTCAGGTCTGATGCTGATACCGAAAAACAGCAGGTATTCGACCATCTCAAAGATGTTGAATCTGACCTCAGCGGCCAGGTGGCTGAACTCAAAGCTGAGCTAGAACGGCGACAGCGCGAAGCCCGCCGCAGTTTAGAAAATCTGGAAGCAGAACTGGGCGATCGCATCGCAGACATGCAGCGCAACACCGAAACTCAGCGCAGTTCCATTCAGAAAACCATGGAAACCCTGGAGGCTGAGTTCCAGCGTCAGATGACCGTCCTCGGCACCAACGCCGACAAGCAACGCGAGGGCATTGAGAGCAATTTAGCCCGGTTGGAAACGGTCTTTGAAGAACAAAAAGCGGCTCTAGAAGGAGACACGGGCAAACATCAGGAAGACATTCGCAAGGCACTCAAGAAGCTAGAGGCCGAATTTGCGGGTCAGCTTCAGCTTTTGAAAGAGCGCTCTGAAGAACGGGGTGAGCTAATTTTTGGCAACCTCGAACGGGCTGACTCGGCCATCACCGAGCAGTTGGCTAACATCAAGACCGCAGTGAAAGACCAGAAAGACCGTCTGCGCCAGAATGTAGAGTCTTTGGAAGCCCGATTTTCAGATAAGCTGGCCTCGCTAGAATCAGGAGCGGGCGATCGCCAATCGAAGCTATTCGAGACCTTCCGCTCGTTGGAAGAGCAAGTCGAACGGCAACTGTCTGAGCTAGAAATCGATGCCCAGAGCCGTAAAGACAGCATTCTCAAAACTCTGGCCGATCTCACCCCCGAAGCCCTCTCAGGCACCTTTATCTCTGAGGCAGAACATCGCATTCAAGGGCTAGCCGAGCAGCTACAGGTGCTGAAATCGAATCGTCCTGATTTATTCATGACGATCGACGAATATTTGCAAGCCGCAGATGCCGCCATCGCTGCTGGGCAAAAGGCTGAGGCGATCGCCAACTATGACAAAGCACTTGAAATTCAGCCCCAAAACGTGAGTCTGCTGATCAAGCGGGGGCTAGCCCAAGAAGGACTGCAGCGCTATGAAGAGGCGATCGCTACCTACGACCAGGCGATTGACCTCAATCCTGATGATCCGGCTCCCTGGTATCACCGAGGGCTTGTACTGAAAGACTTGCGCCAGTACGAAGCCGCCCTAGCTGCCTTTGACGAGACCACCCAAATTGAACCTGACGAACCGAAGGGGTGGCTCAATCGAGGGATTGTGCTCAATCGCTTAAAGCGACGAGACGAAGCCTTAGAATCTTACGATCGCTCCGTGGCTCTCAACCCTGACTATCACGAAGCCTGGGTCAATCGTGGGGTCGCTCTAGGGGCGCTACAGCGTCACGAAGAAGCCTATGAGTCTTTCGATAACGCCGTTAAGGCCGAGCCAGGTGATGCTGTGGCCTGGTTTAACCGAGGGCTGGCCCTAGAAGAACTGGATCGCTATGAAGAAGCGATTGGGTCTTTTGACCGCGTCTTAGAGATCAATCCGCGCTCGTTTAAAGCGCTCGTTAACAAAGGTCAGGGCCTGATTAAGCTGAAGCAATTTTCAGAGGCGATCGCCAGCCTTGAGCAGGCCCTTGATTTTCAGCCTGACTATGCCCCAGCTCACTATCACAAAGCGACCTGTTATGTCTCCAAGGGCGATATTGATTTAGGCTTAGAAACGCTTCAGCGAGCCGTAGAGCTTGATCCGAAGTATCGAGCCGAAGCTCAAACTGACGAAATCTTTAGCCGTCTACGTCGCGACGACTGGTTCCGCCAGATCATTGGCGAATAACGATACCGCGATCTGCCGATGATTTGGATGCAGAAGCAATGGCCTTGAACTGGGTCTGGCTTGAGCTGGGTCTGGCTTGAGCTGGCCTGAACTGGGTCATTCCCTCAGTTAATCACACTGATCGGCCCATCGAGACTGGCGCTGAAAAACTGCCGCATTTGGGGGTTGTCTGTGCTGTCAATCTCATCAATGGAGCCATCCCACTTCACCTGACCCTGATGCATAAACACAACCCGGTCGGCAGTCCGACGGATCGTGCTGTCTTGGTGGGTGACGATGACATAGGTGCCGCAGCCGTTGGCATTCCGCTGAATATCGCGAATCAAGTCTTCAATCACCGTTGAGGCGATGGGGTCGAGCCCTGCCGTGGGTTCATCGTAGAGCAGGACTTCAGGGGTGTCGCTCGTTTCCGGGTTAGAAATAATCGCACGGGCAAAGCTAACCCGCTTGCGCATTCCGCCCGACAGCTCCGCCGGAAAGCGATCGCCAATTTTGCCTAAGCCGACCATCTCTAGACTATGATTGACCAGTTCTTGAATACGACGACGCGGCAAATTGGAGTGCTCGTAGAGCAAAAATCCGATATTTTCCTCGACCGTCAGAGAATCAAATAGCGCAGCCTGCTGAAACACCATGCCAATGGCGATCGGGTCGGCACTTTCTTCCAACAATCCCTCTCGTTTTTTACCCTGAATGTAGACCTCACCCGAATCAGGCAAAAGCAACCCGGCCATAATTCTCAAAATGGTTGATTTTCCTGTCCCAGACGGGCCGATAATGGCGAGACCTTCTCCGCTATAAACCGTTAGGTCAAGATTATCCAACACCGTGTTGGCACCAAATCGCTTTGAAACGCCCTTGAGTTCAATGAGTGGTGTACCCATGCTTCTTTGTCGTGACTATTCAGATGAGTGTGCGCTAATACTAGACAGAGGGTTGAGCAGTCTGCTTGCTCGCTATGCTCGACACTCTAGCGCGAAATTCTGGGTCGTTGTACAAAAATGCGAAGAATTGGCGATCGCCCACAACCAAACTCTCCAGTGACTCATTCCCACAGGGTTCTCTCAGGACTGACGCATTTTGTTGAAATTGAGGGCGCGCCGTGCCCTCAATTTCAACGAATTTATTCAGGATTACGCGAGTTGTGCGTCAGTCTTGTCTCTGTCAAGACCTGACTTAAATGACCACAGCCATAACATTTTGTTGCCCATCCGGGATCAGGCTGAGTGGCTCTGTAACGTATTGGGAAGCATTCATACCGCTTAGTATGAATGGATTGTGTTTAGCACTCTGATAAAAAAGCTGCCGATGGCCAACGGCTAACGGGGATCATCAACCGTAATCAATTTCATGACAGGATAACAATAGAGTAGGATGGCGGAGACACGAGTGCTGTGAGAGTTTAGGGTGCTCAACATCATGGCTCAAGCCGCACTTGACGGATTTGCCTCAAATCCTGCAATAGTCTCTCAACCTGGCCTCGCTTCTTTTGCAGTTTCTCTAAAAATCCATATGAAGGATTGACAAAAGGATGGGCAGATCAAAGAAAACGCGAGTCTTGAGCAGGAACACCAAGATGCAATACTTTTTTGCACTCAAGCCTTGATTTTTCTGGATCTGCTATCTCCAATCGTTTGCTGTTCAGAATCGAACACTCTGAGTCTTTGCTGCTTATTAGGCAATGTTGAAGTCGAATAAAAAATCAAGACGACTGAAAAAGTCTCTCAACCGCATTGGGCAAGGCACGATGAAACATTCTCCTGGCCCCGTTAATCGGTGGATCAAATGGATGGCACCTGGGTTGTTTATCAAACGCTGGATGCTGATGAGCATTGCAGGCGTTGTTTTCACCACCCTTGGCCTCGCTATTTGGGCAAATCGCACCCCTGTTTTTTACATCGGGCAGTTCATTAGTCAATTGCTCTCTCAGTTGACTGAGATGGTTCCCAACTATGTCAGCGGCCCAGGGGTCTTGCTTGTGGGGGTCTTGCTGTTGATTTGGGGGCAAGCGCGGGCGCTCAACTCCATCACCGAAGTCTTGATGCAAGACGGAGATGGGGAACTGATCGATCGGCTAGTCAGCTATCGTCGTCTCCATCGGGGCGCGAAGATCGTGGCTCTCGGAGGAGGCACTGGGCTATCGACCCTCTTGCGAGGGCTCAAGACCTATAGCGCCAATATCACCGCCATCGTCACCGTCGCCGATGATGGTGGGTCTTCGGGGCGGCTGCGGCGAGAGATTGGCGTGCTGCCACCAGGAGACATTCGCAATTGTTTGGCGGCATTAGCCGATGAAGAAAAGCTGATCACCGAACTCTTTCAATATCGGTTTGAAGCCGGAAACGGCCTTACAGGACACAGCTTCGGCAACTTATTTCTAACGGCTATGGGAAAAGTTACCGGAGATCTAGAGCAGTCGATTGCCGCCATTTCAAAAGTTCTAGCCGTGCGAGGGCAGGTCTTGCCCGCGACTCTCAGCGACATGCGCCTTTGGGCAGAGTTGGCCGATGGCCGCCGGATTGAGGGCGAATCTAATATTACGGAAGCGAAGGGGCAGATTAAGCGGATTGGCTGTGATCCGGCTGAGCCTCCGGCATTGCCTCGGGTATTACGTGCCATTGAAGAAGCAGACTACATTATCATTGGCCCAGGCAGCCTCTACACCAGCATTATTCCAAATTTGCTCGTGCCCGAAATTGTGGAGGCGATCGCCAATCGCCCCGTGCCGCGCATCTATGTCTGCAACATCATGACTCAAATGGGTGAAACTGAAGACTACGCCGTTTCCGATCACATTCGAGCCATCGACGAGGCTTGCGGGTGCCAAATTTTTGATGCGGTATTGATTCATCGACGAACGCCTTCAGCCAAAAGCCTGATTCGCTATGCCCAAGAAGGCTCTCACCCCGTTGTGCTTGACCGCGACGAAGTTGTGCGTTTAGGGCGACGCAGCGTGCTTGCCAATATCATGCAGGAAGATCCGGAAACCGGATGCCTTCGCCACTCTTCTGAACGGTTGGCTGGGGTTTTGATGCGCTGGTACAGTCGTCATTAGACCTTTTTCACCCTCTCAAACACAGCCCTTTCAATATCGACCTTCTCCAAGCGAGAATCTCGTCTGAATGTTAGTCTTGAAGACGGTGTTTTCTGGGGCAGCCTTGCCTAGAGCGGGCGCTGATAGAAAACCTTATTTTTTTACTGTTTATTTTATGCTGATGCCTCCCCTATGAGCCAAGACCTGTTGCGATCGCTCGTTTGGACTGACTATCGTCTTGCAGTCCTATTTACGGTCATTTTGCCCCTCATCCTTGTCATTTGGGCCTTTGTCCGACGTGCTGATACGATTCAAACCTTGCTCATGATTTACTGGCGGGTTTCTAGCCTGCTGGCCATCACGGTTTATCTGATGATTGGAGGCTTTCCGTTTAGCTTCCTGACCGCTTTCTTTTCCCTCATTTTGATCCCCATTGGGCTGTGGTTTTGGGCCGACTTAAACGAAGAAATTGGCGATTTGCCCAAAACGAGTCTCAAGCTTGTGTTTACGGCTTGGCGCTGGGCCGTATCGACCTATTGTGTGTTAGGAGCGATCGCCACGATTCCGTTTCTCAACTGTGCCTTATCTGAAGCGGCTCTATCGACTGCATCATGCCAGGTCTGGACAGAAGCTCCACTCCTCTTTAGAGAATATTTTCATGCGAATCTGACGCCTTCTTTTCTCGGATTTACCCTTGGCATTCCAGGGCTCATCATTTACGTTCTCTATCTGGCCTATTTTGTCTTTGTGCGCTTGGGTAAGCAAGGGCGCACTGCTATTCAGCAATAAGGTCACTCATCAGTAACAGATTCAAAATCATCCATTGAGCTTAGGAATCATAGCCGCAGGCATCATGGCCGTAGGCATCATGGCCGTAGGCATCATGAGCTGCACCTTGCCCCGGTTTTCCACACAACACCCTCTATTTACCAGGTCTCAACGAATCCGATGAATCCCCATGCGATCGCCCATCGACTAGAGCAATACACCTTGAAGCGCGCAGGGGAAGCGCTGCTCGTTACCGCCAGGGTTGAGGGCGAAGAGGATCAGGTGATCATCTTTCGGGGCTTTTCTAGTTCGCTCGTGCGCTCTACCGCATTTGATCCCGACATCCCGGTGCTCACAGAAGACGCGGAGATTCTCAGCGTCGATCGCCTCGAAGGGCCATTTAGACCCGATTGCCCCCGTTACATTCAACAAAGCCTAACCCTACAAGAAACGGAGGCTCTGTTGTCAGATGCAGACGTATAGCAATGGGCCGATAGCTTAGGACAGATATTTTTTGGGCAGCCGCGCGGTCTCCAAAAAATCTTGGTTGTACATCAGCCCGTAGCGCCAGATCAGGCAGCAGAAGGATAGATCACAAAACGGGCATCGAAAAAGACGGGTATCGAAAAAACGGGCATCAAAAAAACAGGCATCGACTTCGAGACAATCCGGTTGACTCCGCTTAAACTTTGTAGGCATGAGCAGACAGGAGCAAGTACTCTTCTCCCTGCATCCTCTGGGTTAGGGTAGACCTAGCGATTCATGCCATCATTCAGCACCACAACATTGCAGAGATTTGCCTAGTCCCTCAGGACTAAGAGCAGGTTTTTGCCTATCACGGGATTTTGTCATGATTCTTTAGGCTTCTTTATGGAAGTGATATGCTCCTCTATGTGTGAGTGTGTGGAGTGTTTACGATATGGTTATCTCTTCAGTGCGGTTCCAGTCGTCGGCTGCAAAGTCGGCACAGGCTGGAACAATTTCTTCTCGGCTAGTGACTCAACTGTCTGATTCGGCTCTCTGGGAACCGCTACCGCTGCCTTCTGGTCGTTTATTTGGCACAGATGGCATTCGGGGTCGAGCCGATAGTTTGTTGACGCCCGCTCTGGCCGCGCAGATCGGCTATTGTGCAGGGCAGGTGCTGGTTGAAGTCGATGGAGCCGCTAAACCCATTATTCTCGGCCAAGACTCGCGCAACTCTAGCGACTATTTGGCGATCGCCCTCGCCGCAGGCTTAACCGCAGCAGGTCTAGATGTTTGGCACTTGGGGCTATGTCCCACTCCAGCGGTGGCTTATCTCGCTTCAGCGTCTGATGCCCTAGGGGGTGTCATGATATCAGCTAGCCATAACCCCCCTGCCGACAACGGCATCAAGTTTTTTGGCAATCAAGGGCACAAGCTGCCTCCATCTGTGCAGGCGACCATTGAAACGATGCTGCGCCAGAACACCACTCGTCAGGCGTTACATGCCACGACCCCAGCCCCCCAGTGGAATCGCTACAGTCTTTGCTCTGAGCGGTTGATGGATTATCTCAACGCAGTTCACGCGCCGCTCTTGCCCCAGGGCAATCTAGAGGGGCTCAAAGTCGTGCTCGACCTGGCCTGGGGAGCAGCGGTGAATCTCGCGCCGATGGCTTTTACCGAGTTAGGCGCTGAAGTCGTTTGTTTGCATGATCAGGCCGATGGCGATCGCATCAATGTCAACTGCGGCTCGACCCACCTCGCACCCCTACAAGCAGCGGTCAAGCATCACAACGCCGATATGGGATTCGCCTTCGACGGCGACGCCGATCGGGTGATCGCCATCGATAGCCAGGGCCGCATCGTTGATGGAGACTACATTCTCTATCTGTGGGGACAGGCCCTTCAGCAACAGAGTGCGTTGCCTGACAACACGATTGTCGCGACGGTGATGTCAAATCTTGGCTTTGAGCGCGCCTGGAACCGCCAGGGTGGCACCCTCGTGAGAACGGCTGTGGGCGATCAGCACGTCCATGCAGAAATGATCAAACGGGGCGCAACCTTGGGTGGCGAGCAGTCTGGGCATATTCTTTGCCCGCGCTACAGTGTGTCGGGAGACGGTATGCTCACCGCACTCCACGTCGCTAGCCTAGTGAAGCAGTCTGGGCGATCGCTCGCAGAACTGGTCACCGAGAGCTTCAACACTTATCCGCAGAAGTTGCAGAATGTGCGCGTCGAAGATGCTGACTGCCGTCGTAACTGGGCTGACTCAGCCAGTCTCCAGCAGGCGATCGCCGCCGCAGAAGCTGATATGGGCGACCAAGGACGCGTGTTAATTCGGGCATCGGGCACCGAACCTGTCATTCGGGTCATGGTCGAAGCCGCAACCGATGACTTAGTCGATCACTGGACGGCGCAGTTAGTCAATGCTGTCGAGCACTATAGCGATTTTGCTGGGGTTTAAGGCTCTCTCACAGGGTGCATCATGGGAGAGCAATCTGACTCTTAAAGATATTGGGTTTAAAATATTTTGGGTCTGAGAGAGGCTAAATCGTTCTCCCAGGTATCTTTAGGGCTTACTTTTAACCTCTAAAAACGCCTGGGAGAGCCTGGTATCATGGTACGAGTCAGGCGCTATGGCGCAGTCGAGTTTAACTTACCTCAGCAATTCTCAGTTTGGCGAGTTGGCCATCTGGCTACGCTTCCGATCTGCCCGCGAATAAATTGTGGGCTAATCAGTGAAAGCCCCGTTGGGGCTAAGATCCGTCGGCTATCAGTCCCGAAGGGAATTGATCATTTGTAGCCCGCAATTTATTTGCGGGTGTTGTAGTGTAACCATCATGAGAATTGCTGAACTTACCTTAAAATTGCTCCAAGCTTCATTCTTGTCATGGAATGCTCTTGGAGTATTTAACGCTCGTGTTTTTTGAAAGCTCGCCCTCCGCTCTTCGAAAAACGACTAGCTCTAAAATTAGTTTCTGAAAAGAAAAAAGCCCTGCTCACAGGATGGGTGTAAAGAATCGATCAAGATTTTACTCAAAACTGGGCAATTTAAAGATATCTCGTGTTTGATGTGACCAGCTATCACCCCTGATCGCTACACCTGAACCTTTACATTCGTTTTCGAGACCTTGCATTACCGTTCCTGACTGAGCCTTTTCTAGGCTTGCATCTACACTCATCGTTGCTCGACTGCTCTATGTTAACCAAACTCGATCGATTACTGTTTGTACGCGGTGTTCCCCTATTTGCAGAATTGAGAGACGACTTTCTCATTCGGTTAGCAACAGTCATGGACGAACTGACCTTTGCTCCCAATCAAACCATTTTTCGCCAGGGCGAAAGAGGCCAATCTCTCTACATTTTGGTCTCAGGTCGAGTGAAGGTGCATATCGGCGATCGCACCCTAATCGAGCTACCCCAAGGCAGTTGTTTTGGAGAAATGGCCGTTTTCGACGCAGAACCGCGTTCTGCTTCTATCTCCACCCTAGAACGCTGTGAATGCCTCCTCCTCACCCAGCAGCAGCTCTACGAAGCGGTCGATGAGATGCCAGGTATTGCAGTCAACCTGATTCGACTGCTGTCGCGCCGAATTCGCGACCTGAACCAATCGCTTAATGAGGCGGGGCAAAAAGCGTCATCATCATTGCCGTCAGATACTAGAATGACAACGATCCCTGAGACGAGCTTAAATGGTAATCGCAAGCGTCGCTAAAGCCTGACTCAATATGGGTTTTACATCAGCGCATTGCCATAACTTCAGCGCATTGCCATAACTAAATAGAAAGGAGGATATCTAATTTGAGACCTCAACGGATTCAGCCAGAACCCGGACAAGAGTCAGTGTGGGACTACCCCCGTCCGGCAAAACTCGAAGATTCAAGCCGTCATATTCAAATCATCGTCAACGACGTGACCCTGGCAGATACCCGTCGGGCGAAGCGGGTATTGGAAACCAGCCATCCTCCTACCTATTACATCCCCCCTGAGGATGTGCAGATGCAATATTTCACCCCGACTCCCCGCTCTACGTACTGCGAATGGAAGGGGCCAGCTGCGTATTACACGATTCAAGTGGGCGATCGCCAACTCCCCGACGCCGCTTGGACTTACCCAAACCCCACGCCATCTTTTATCGGGCTAAAAGACTACATCGCCGTCTACCCCAGCCTCATGGATGCCTGCTATGTAGACGGAGAGAAGGTGCAAGCCCAAAAAGGTGACTTCTATGGCGGCTGGATTACCAGCGATATCGTTGGGCCATTTAAGGGCGGCTCAGGCACGTGGGGCTGGTAATCATCGAATCATCATCGAACGGCTGAGGTGTTTTGATTCCTTGTAGATATTACGGCTCAATCTTTAAGATTGGCAGGGGCGATCGCTCAAGGCGCTGATCTGTTCTGCCAAGTCAAAATCAAGAGCCGACAGACCTCCCGCGTCGTGGGTGGTGAGGTCAATGCTCACCTGGCTGTAGCTGATCGTCAGGTCAGGGTGATGGCCCAGGGCTTCAGCAGGCTCGACTATTTGATTGACAAAATCGACTGACTCGACAAAGTTGCCAAATTCGTAGGTGCAGCTTAACACCTGCCCTTCAATCGTCCAGTCAGGAATGGCCGCCTGACGTTGGCCGATCGCCTCTTCTGACAAAGGCTCAACCGCAGAGGCTGGGAGAGCGATCGCCAAGGGAAATAAGGCAATGCCAGCCGCAGTAGCGATCGCCATGCTAGGAGCGATCGCCTTGACTATGCCGCGCAGCAAGCCCATGCCAGGAGATTGCAGCGGAGGTTGAAAAGAATGCTGAATTTTTAGAGTCATAGCTCATCCGATTTGACAGGTTTTTGAAAACGCCCTAAATATTCGTCAGGATAGCGAGCGGCTACAGAGTTTGGCGCTTGTTCTAATTGGTTTAGCTTAAATCTTGGCGCAAACAAATCGCGAATGCCATCCAGGCTAGAGCCGTAGGGAGGGCCTCCCTCTCGATTGTGTGCCCAAAATAGGGCAATCAGCTCACCTCCGGGACGCAGTAAGTGATGCACTAGCTCAACATAGTCTGAGCGCTGGTGGGGAGCGATCGCACAAAAGCAAGTATGTTCGAGAACATAGTCAAATTGCCCAGCGAAGGTCAAATCCGACGGATCGCCTGAAGCAGAAGACGCGAGGGCAAAAATGTCACGCTGGATAAACTCAGCCTTGAGCTGACGGGCGATCGCCAACGATTGGGCTTCAGCCACAGCAGAAGGCGCGAAATCAACTCCTACCACCTCAAAGCCATGCTCTGCAAACAAGAGCGCATCGTGGCCTCGACCTGCCCCTAACGAAATCAGGCGACCCGGCGCTGGCGCTGCATCACTGGCAAGCAAAGAGATAAACGGGGGTGCAGCTTGGCCTAAATCCCAGCGATCGGTGCCTTCTTGGTAACGGGTTTCCCAAAACTCAGGATGCAGTTCAGGATGATCATCAGTTGGCATAGGTCACAGGAGTTAGAAACATGTCAGTCAGGCCGATTCATCGCTTTCGAGCGTTGAGCCAGCCATGAGAAGTCTGCTCTATGGCTCAGGAGCTAGAGATTTATTGTAGAGATTCGTAAAAAGAAGGGACTTCGGGAATCACTGACCAGCGCTTCAATGCTAGACATGAACAGCACTGGGGTTGGCGATCGCCGATGCTTCCTCTGGCTCTAAGGGGGGCAGCTCGTCTAGCACCTTAAATCGAATATGATTGAGAGCCAAATCGCCAATCGACAAGTCATCTGGCTTTTCTGCCGCCTGAATTTTTTCGAACGACACTCCCTTGCCAATTTCAATGTGATACCAGGCCAGCCCCATAAAAAAGCGGGTCGGGTAAGGGCCTCGATCAACCACATCGTCTACGTTTGACTCCATCGGCAGCCAACCAACGCCGGGGATATAAAACTCTAGCCAGACGTGGTTAAAATCAGGCTCCAAAGTCACATTGCGTAAATCTTGATGTTGAGGGCATTTGTAACGCCCAATGGTGCGACAGGGAATGCCGTTGATGCGCGACAGTGCCAGCAAGATCCCGACATATTCTCCACAAGAGCCAATCCCTCGATCGAGGGCAATGTCGGGCGTATCAATGTGAGGCTTGATGCCATAGGAGAGGCGATCGTAGACATAGTTGCGAATTTTCAACATCTTGCGCAGGAGATTGGTCTCGGTGCCCCTCGCCTCTCGGGCTGCCTCCAAAATGATGGGCGTATCCATCGACAAATCATCATCGTCGATTAGATATTGGCTCGCAAAGTCAATCGGCATGGGCGGCACCTTAACCACATCCTCGGGTGACAGGAAGTATTTGAGGCCCCGCACTTCAATCAATGCTTTCCAGCCAAAAATAGCGCCTTCATTGGGCTGTAGGGTATCGAAGTGAAAAACGGCGATGCGCTGCCCGTCTTGCTCTTCTTCGGTGAAGGGAAGACCAAACGGCTCAACTCGAATCACCTTCTGCCGCAGCGTATTAGAGGGAAGCGCAATGCGCCATTCTAGATTGTGAATCGTCACAGCTTCTAGGGGCGACATCTCTTCCACATAACACATCTCAATCAAATAGCCGTTGGAGAGAGTATATTTCTCTGTCTCGTTGACGTAGAGATGAAGCGGATGGATGAAGGTTTTTTGCCGAAAGGTGA
>JBARXP010000052.1:0-25920 GCA_049647405.1 Elainellaceae cyanobacterium
AGCATCTGGCCTTACTCTTGGCATCGCGAGACGCAGACAGCTAAGGAATTCACACTATGAACCCACATCAGCGAGACTCACGCCAAGCCGCTGAGCTGGCCTTTGTCGAGGCATTGAATCAATTAGAACAGCAGTTAATGGCAGACGAAGCCGAAGCCTGCGACGATGCTCTTGCTTCAGAATCGAGCACGTCGCCACCTCAAGATTGGGAAAATTATCCACAGATATCATCCCCTTCACAGGGCTATTCAGAGTCGCAACCTTCATCTCGTGACTCTTCGTCTACAACTCGGCCTTCAACGTCAACCGGGTCAGATTTCTATCGTCAGCCGAGGTCTCCTCAGCCCTTGTCGAACTCAAAACGCGCACCGTCTTCAGCTCCTCGCGGCGACACTTTTCAGGCTTTTGCAGATGCGGCAGACGATATTGAGCGATTTATTCAATCTCGACAATAGTGGTTTTAGTTTCATCTTGTAGAAAGCTCGCAACAAGGCATCTCGTTTTTGTGCAAGCTTGCTATGCAAGCGGAGCAACGCCTTGAAAACCCCCGAAAACCAGAGATGAAAAACACTCAAGACTTAAGCCACGAAACTTAAGCCACGAAGCTTAAGCCACGAAACTTCTGAAAGGCGACGGGCATCTTTTTTGTAGCTGTTGTTTGTTTTGTTGGGTTTATGTGCTGCCGGGTGCTGATGAACTGAGGCTCACAAGTGTATGAGCAGCTTGCAAACAATGCTGTCACGCACCCATCGAACTACGGTTGAATGTCAATAAACGTGAAAAAGCCCAGATGACCGTACCGTGTTGCTGAAGAGATACCACGGCGGGAACGATGATACTGCCGTGTCAGAGTGCGATCGCCATAAACCCATCACTAGAGATTCATACTTTTTCTGGTCAACAAGCCATCTGCTGATAGCCGCCGCATCAAAATCTCCTCGCTCTACCATGAGAACTGAAAAACATTCTTAAGAGAATCTTTTTTTTAAGTAAAGATTAGATGAACTTAATTGGCTAGCCAGAAATGCATAAAAAGAGCCTTGATTTCACTGCTGGCAAAGAATTAAGCCCTGAAAAGTATATGAAGTTAGCGTGAAGTTGTGCCCATTTTTGATGCACTACCGATTCACCTCACGAAACCTTCGTGTTACTTTGTAACAGTTCAAAAAAGGAAAAATAAACTCGTAACGACTACGAGTTGTCCAGAATGCAAGGGTTTTTCGAGTGAGCTAACCCTTTTTCTCGCAGACCTTTCGTTCTTGATGATTTAAGGAAACTCTATGAATCAACGACTATTGAGCGGTTTGACCGCTACCCTGTTGGTATCGACGATTGGAGTTGCTCCATCGAGCACCGCAAGCGAGCTTATCCTCAGAGACGAACAATTAGCACCGTCTGTTCCTGCGGCAGATTCATTTTTGAAGGATGGTGTTGAAGCTGACAGCAATGAAGCTGATAGCAGCGCGATCGCCTCTCAACCGAACGTCTCACCACCAGAAACTTCAGATTTGCAGCCTCTCAGTTCACCGTCATCCACCACCGATGACTCTGAAGCTGAAGAGGTCGTTAAGGTTGGGGAATATCAATCTCAGGTCGAAGCTGTTCCCGCGCCTTCTGTTGCCGAAATTTATGCCCACGAGATGGATGGGCGTCCGGCAGCCACTGTCTACGTCAGCGGTATTCCCGTGTTGACGATTGTGGGGGACTCTGAAGCCGCGACTCCTAGCACGAGCGCCTCAGAGCCTGTCTCGGCTGAAGCTCCAGATGATGTGACAGAGTCATCAGAGCCAAAAGCCTTCACTGCACCCGCAACTGACGCTGAGCAAGGCTCTAGTCAAGGCATCAAGATGGCTACTGATGCGACTAAGTCGTCTGTTCCAACTACAGCTCAGGAATCGGAACCCAGTGCTGAACCGACTGTTGACAATCGCACCGTCCGCAACGAGGTGCCCGAAGCCGCTCCGGCCAGTGCTGAGGCAGATGAGGCTGATCCCGTATGGCGGGCAACGGCGATCGCCGCTCAGATCAACCAGCTCTATCGCAGTGGCGTTGACGCCGAAGACATTATCGCTGAGTGGGATGAAGATTTAGAATCTTACGTCATTACAGTTGGCGATGATGTGCTGCTTGAGTTTGACAACAACATCATGCTGCCTGACACCACAGAAGACACGTCCCAAGATGTGCTTCAGGCGACCAACCGAATTCGGCGCTTGCTGGGTGGAGCTGACCCTCTAGCTGCCGTTGAAGGGGAACCCCAAGTCGCCCGTGCGCCTCAGGTATCTTTTGGAAGCGTCGCGTTCACCTTTTCGGGCATGGCATCTTGGTACGGCCCTGGATTTAATGGTCGTCGTAGCGCGAGTGGTGAGGTGTTTAATCAAAATGCCTTGACCGCTGCTCACCGTTCTCTCCCGTTTGGAACTCTCGTGCGCGTTACGAACATGAACACGGGTGCCAACGTCGTCGTTCGCATCAACGATCGCGGCCCCTACAGCCACGGGCGCGTCATTGATCTTTCAGCCGCCGCCGCTCGTGCCATTGGAATCATGCAGGCTGGGGTCGGTCAAGTTCAGGTGGATGTGGTGAACTAAGCCAGCAGCGCTTCCCGTTAGCAAACACGTTGACGGGATTGTATTGCTTCCACCAGGTTTTCTCCGCTAAATGAATGAGGGGGCGATCGCGCTCCCTCATTTTTTTATCGCTACAGCCAGTAGCCTTAAGCCATTAGCCTTAGGACATTTTTGATTAATTTTTTGATTAATTGTGGGGTGTCATACCGATTTGCCGAAGTCAGGCTATAGATCCGAAGATCCGACCCCTGAATTGCTCATGAAATACCAGATTCCCAACTCAAACCTCAAAACTCAAAATTGAGAACTGGTATAAGTAAGCTTGACCTTCGTTCATGTTCCCCTAATCGAGGGGCGCAAAGCCGCGAGGAATTCTGTACACTACAAGGCGGAAACGGAACGTTGTTGATGGCGATGGGGCAACTTTGGTGCGTTTATTCACCACGATAGCCGGACTACGGCGATATCTAGAGCGGGTTCGCAATACGCGAACACCCACCAATGAGGCGATCGCCCCTTCTCGCAGCAAGGGCGTGTCCTCCTCTCCAGTCAGTGTGGGACTCGTGCCAACGATGGGAGCCCTCCACGAAGGTCATCTCAGCCTGATTCGTCGTGCCCGACAAGAAAACGATCGGGTGGTGGTCAGCATTTTCGTCAATCCGCTCCAGTTTTCGCCTGAAGAAGATTTGCAGCGCTACCCTCGGATGCTGGAACAGGATAAACAACGGTGCCAGGATGCCGGAGTCGATGCCATTTTTGCGCCCTCGGCCCATGAGCTATACGGAAAGACTCATGCCCCTTCAGATTCATCCCAAACCTCAACGACCCGCATCATTCCGCCTCCGACGATGATGCAAGTGCTCTGCGGCAAAACTCGAACTGGACATTTTGAAGGCGTTGCGACGGTTGTGATTAAGCTGCTGAACCTGGTGCAGCCCGATCGCGCTTATTTTGGCCAAAAAGATGCACAGCAGCTTGCCATTCTCAAGTGGGTTGTGGCCGACCTCAATCTGCCCGTAGAACTCGTGGGTTGCCCCATCGTGAGAGAGTCTGGAGGATTAGCGCTCAGCTCGCGCAATCAATATCTCGACCCCCAGCAACGAACCCAAGCCCAAGCCATTTCTGTTAGCTTAAAGCAGGCAGAATCTCTGTTCCAGAATGGGCATATTGATCGCACGTCTTTGGTCGGTGTCGTTAAATCTGATTTGGAAACGGTGCCCCATCTGCGTATAGAATATGTCGAGCTTGTTCACCCAGAGACTATGAGACCTTTAGAGAAAATCGAAGATGCAGGATTGTTGGCGATCGCCGCTCATATCGGCAATACGCGCTTGATTGACAACGTGGTATTGCGAAACCGTCAGGCGATCATTGCCATCGACGGCCCAGCCGGGGCGGGCAAATCTACTGTCGCGCGTCAAATTGCCCAGCAGCTGAGCCTGCTCTACCTCGACACTGGAGCCATGTATCGCGCCGTCACCTGGAAAGTCATGCAAGCTGATATTGCTCTTGACGATGAACCTGCTGTGGCGGAGTTGCTGAGCGAGTGCAACATTGAGCTGACTGAAGGGGCTGAAGTTACTTCGCCTTGCCGGGTTTGGGTCAATGGAGACGAGGTTAGTCAAGCCATTCGGGCTGCGGATGTGACCGCCCATGTTTCGACGATTGCGGCTCAGCCCTCAGTCCGCGAAGCACTGGTGCAACAGCAGCGCTGCTATGGCAAAAAAGGCGGCGTCGTGATGGACGGGCGCGACATTGGCACCCACGTTTTTCCCCATGCCGAACTCAAGATTTTTCTGACGGCTTCGGTGCAAGAGCGGGCGCGACGACGGCAGCAAGACCTGAAAAATCAGGGGCAGCAGCATATGAATCTGGAAGCCATTGAACAAGCGATTCATGAACGCGATCAAAAAGACAGCACTAGGGCGATCGCCCCTCTCCGCAAGGCTGACGATGCGATTGAGATTCACACAGATGCCCTCACGATTGAAGAGGTGATCGCCAAAATCGTCACTCTGTATCGAGAAGTCTCAGTCGGTTCACCTCATTAGACCTCATCACCCCCAGGGACTGCACGCCATGGATGCCAATGCCTTAGCGCATGACCCAGACTCAGCTTCGCTAGGTCTCAATTCACAGGATGGTTCATTAAACCCTAGTTCTGACGACTCTGCCCCTTCAGATTCTGACCCCTCGGGGCATTTAAAATCTGAAGGGGCAGAATCTGAAGGGCCAAAATCTGAGGGAAGTCTGGAAGATTTGGCCGATCAGCCGACCGAAACGACCGATCCATTTCTGATTCCCAAAGCTCCCGAAGATTTTCGATCTGGTTTTGTCGGCATCATTGGTCGTCCGAACGTGGGCAAATCGACCCTGATGAATGCTCTCGTGGGGCAAAAAATCGCGATTACCTCGCCCGTTGCTCAAACCACGCGCAATCGGCTCCAAGGTATTCTCACCACGCCCAAGGCTCAGCTCATTTTTGTCGATACTCCCGGCATCCACAAGCCCCACCACCAATTGGGCAAAGTGCTGGTGCATAACGCTAAGGTTGCGATTCAGTCTGTAGATGTAGTGCTGTTTGTCGTCGATGGCTCGGTGCCGCTGGGCAATGGCGATCGCTACATTGGCGAATTGCTGAAGCAGACAAAGACTCCGGTGATTTTGGGCTTAAACAAAGTTGATCAGCAGCCCGAAGACCGTGCGGCTGTAGAGCAGAGCTATCTCCAATGGGCGACGGAGCATGAGTGGGCGATCAGCAAATTTTCAGCGCTCCAAGAGACAGGCTTAGAGCCTCTGCTGGAGCAGTTGGCAGAACGGCTCGACCCTGGCCCCTACTACTATCCGCCAGATTTGGTAACCGATCAGCCCGAACGATTCATTATGGGAGAGCTGATTCGTGAGCAGGTCTTGATGCATACCCGCCAAGAGGTGCCCCACTCGGTGGCGATCGCCATCGACAAGGTGCAGGAAAATCCAAAGCTGACTCATGTGATGGCAACCATCCACGTGGAGCGCTCGTCGCAAAAGGGAATTCTCATCGGCAAAAAAGGGCAAATGCTGAAGGCGATCGGCACAGAGGCTCGTCAGCAAATTCAAAAGCTTGTGATGGGCAAAGTTCACCTGGAGCTGTTTGTGCGGGTGCAGCCTCGATGGCGGCAGTCTCGAATGCACTTGGCTGAGTTTGGCTATCGACCTGAATCGTAGTGCTGAAGATCAGCCTTGAAGAGCAGCCTTGAAGAGCAGTGCTGAAGAGCAAGCAGCTAGCGATCGCCCATTGAGAACAAGCTTGGGTCAAACCTGAGGTAAAACGCGAAAGACAGAACGCGAAAGATAGAACGCGAAACAAACTCAAGCGACTTGTTCGACGATGATGTGGCGATCGAATACGAATTCGCTATAGTCCGCTAGATTGTCAATGCCGATCAGGGTGAGGATGATCTCGGCAGCGAGCCAGCAGGCGATTTTTGCGATGATTTTGGCTTTAGTCCGTTTCATGATTTCCAGGAAATGTCGAGTGGACTTAATTTAAGTTTGCACTTTGTATTCTTTTGAGAAGTCAGCATCATCACCGAAATTTAGTTTCAGCTCTATCTGGGACTCGGGTAGAACTACTTCGGTAGAAGTTCCTATCAAAACTATAAGAAGAGCAACTCCAGAACAGATGGCATTGTGGTGAGGGGGAAAAATTGTCATGCAGTTTGGGCGATCGCTCCTACATTCCCAGCTCGGTCGTAAATCCTGCAAAGGTTGGTGAGCAGAGGGATGCTGTAACCATTGACCCTGCTGCTCGATTCCGGAATAGGGCAGACGATTTTTGAGGCGGTTTTCTTGTCTCGATTGAACACGAGAGTCGAGGCAAACAATACTTCTGAACTTTGGCGTCGATGGGCCGAGCCCTAGGGCAGTCAAAGTCAGTTTTTGGTGAATGCGCTATTATTAAGATAACTTAACAAAAAGTTATGAAGCTTATAAATAGGTGATTTGCATGATGACTCCCAATTTGATCGACACAACACGGGAGTATTGGAAAAAGCTGGATGAGCTAGAAGCGGCATACCAGCGCGACGAAATTTCCGTTCAAGAAGTTAACTCCAGAGTGCAGAAGCTAATGCAAGACCTGGGGCAGTCGCGACGAGCATCCCTGCGATCGCTGTGGACAGGGATTCAGCGCAACCTCAATCAGTCTTGGGAAACCGTTGCAGGCTTAGTCTGCATTACAGGTCTGACTTATGCTTGGTTCGTCATGAGCTAAAGCTCACAGCATCCAAGCTTTTGTAGCGTGGGTAAAGCAACGCATACCCACCCCACTGAATAGGCGATCGCCCCAACACGAAAAGAAGGGCGATCGCTTTTTTGGTAAACGAACGTCTCGTAGTCGCGTAGGGTGGGTAAAGCAGCGCGTACCCACCACATCGAATACTCTCAACAGCCAACCACAACCAATCTCAAAGCCAGACGCCCATAAATTGAAAATCGGCTTGGTTTTCCGTTTAATCATTGGCTATAACTAAATCTGACCCCCCTTCTTTGCTGCCCCATGAACGCTACCAAACTCCTGACTCGCTATGCCCAAGGAGAACGCGACTTCAGCGGCGCAGATTTGCGTGGTTGCAACTTGGCTGGGAAAGACCTGAGCGGCGCAGACCTCACCGGAGCAGATCTGCGAGGAACTGACTTTGCAAAGGCAAACCTAACTGGATCGATCTTCATCAGAACCAAAGCAGGGCTGCAAAAGCGCTGGATATTAGGTCAACTGCTCCTCATCTTCCTTGTCGCGTTACTCGCTGGATTTTTGCAAGGTCTCTCAGGATATTGGGTCGCCTTCTATTTCCCAGCAGTCTGGAGTCCTAGCTACATCGCAGATTGGCTTATTTCAGACATCTGTATCTTCTCGGCTTATCTTATTTCAGTCTTTGGAGTCCTATGGATAATTGCTCGCCAGGGCTTTACAAGTGAATCAACTAGTGCAATTTTACTGCTGGCCACAGCCACAGGTGCAGTCACAGGCGCAGTCACAAGCGCAGTTGCAGGTGAAGGTCCTGCAGTCGCAGTCGCAATTGCAGTTGCAGTCGCAGGTGCAGGTGCAGTCGCAGTTGCAGTTGCAGTCGCAGGTGCAGTCGCAGTTGCAGGTGCAGTCGCAGGTGTAGTCGCAGTTGCAGGTGCAGGTGCAGTCGCAGTTGCAGGTGCAAATGTAGTCGCAGTTGCAGGCGCAGTCACAGGTGCAGTCACAATCACAGTCGCAGTCCTGGCTTCTATCTTAGGCATCTATGCTGCGAGACGAGCTAGACAGGGCGATCCTAAATTTCAGACCATTCGCACCTTTGGCTTAGCTCTTGGTTCCCTTGGCGGCACTCGCTTTTACCAAGCCGATTTATCTCACGCTACCTTCAGCAAAGCATTTCTCAAACACGCAAATTTTCGAGACGCCATTCTCTACCGCACTCGTTTCGACCAGGCTCAGCATCTCGATCGCGCGAGGGTTGGCGGCACAATTTTGGAGCAGTTTGAGGTGATGAAGCTTCTCTCTTCCCTCAATGGCTACAAAAAGTCTTTTCACAAAGCCGATCTCAGTGGCGCTTGCTTAAATGGGGTCAATCTTAACTGCGCTGACCTGACGGGAGCCAATCTCAGTGGAGCATCTCTGGTTCGAGCCGATTTGCGACAGGCCAACCTCACCGAAACCCTGGCAGTCGGCACCGATTTTTCCAACGTAAGCATGACAGGAGCTTGCCTGCAATCGTGGAATATCGACCCCAGCACTATTCTCTCCGAAGTCGATTGCCAGTATGTGTTCTTGTTGGAGCGGCCAGATGCACTCGGCAGTCGTGAGCGGCGGCCTCACAACCCTGACAAGGTGTTTCAGCCGGGAGACTTTGAGAAATACTTCAAAGACGTGATGAACACGGTGCAATTGCTGATTCGTCAGGGGGCGACGGCTCGCGATTTTCAGGCCGCGTTTCAGCAGGTGATGGAGACCCATGGCATCACGCTCGACGCGGTGCAGGCCGTGGAGAAAAAGGGCGACGATATGCTGGTGACGGTGCAGGTGCCGCCCGACATCGATAAAGGAAATCTGGAACGCGAGTTTGATGGCGTGATTGAGGCTAGACTTGAGGCAGCCCGCGCAGCGGGGTTTTTGGAGGGATCGTTGGAAGGGGAGCGCTGTCGAGCGGATAGCTTGGAGAAGGCTCATCTTTCTACGGTGAATAGCTTTCAGGGATTTCTCTCCCATCTGACCATTAACGCCAGCAGTCACGCAAATAATCACGGTATGTACAACAGTTCTGACTCCAGCCGCAAGATCTCTATTGGCAATGTCGGCGGCGACTTCAACGCCAGCGGCTCGGCTCTCAACTTGGGCGACATCAGCGGCACGGTCACAAATTCGCTCAACCAGCTTGCTACCTCGCCTCAGACGGAGCAGTTTAAGGCTCATATTCAAGACTTGCTAGATGCTCTGGAGTCTGACGAGGCATTGCCTGCGGATGACAAGGCCGATGCAGCGGAAGCAGTTACGGCTCTGGCGGAAGCGGCAAAAGAGGAAAATCCGGAGGCTCAAAAGTCGCTGATGCAAAAGGCGGCGCGGACGCTCAACCGCATTGCCAAAACTCTGCCCGATGCCACTAAATTTGTGCGGGCGGTGAATCGATGCATTCCGGCGATCGCCACTCTCTTTATCCTGTAGTTCTCGTCTTGTTTTGCCATCACGTTAGGGATAGATCTGGAAACGTCACCGTAAGGCTGACTTCGTTTTGCCGTGGCGGATCAAGCTCCACTCGACCGCCGTGGGCACGGACGATTTCTCTAGAAAGACTCAGGCCCAAGCCTGTGCCTTCAACGGTGCGATTGCGCGAAGGGTCACCCCGATAGAAGCGGTCAAAAAAGCGATCGCGCTCAGTTTGCGATACGTCTCGCGATGAATTTTGTAGGGTGATTTTCACCTGATTCGAGACGCGCTGCGCCCGAATCTCAATCCACCCCTCTGAGTCATCGTCGGGCTGATTATATTTCACCGCATTGCTGACCAGATTTTGCAGCACCTGGTTGAGTAAATCGCGATCGCCCTTGACCCGCAAGTTATGCTCAATGTGCGATCGCACCGTCAAGTGAGGCGCAATTAGGTCAATATCTTCGACGACTTCTCTCAGCAGTCCAGTTAAATCAACCGCATTTCTTTGAATTGCCATCTGGCCTGCATCGGCCAGAGACAAAAGCAACAGTTTTCGCACGATGCCGCTGAGGCGGCGCACTTCGTCGAGCAGTTGACTTAACTGCTGCTGCTCACGAGACTCCAACGGTGCGGCTTGCAGCGCTTGCTCTAGCTCTCCTTGCAAAATCGCCAATGGCGTCTTGAGTTCATGGGCGGCGTCGCCGCTAAAGCGAGACGCCTGCTTAAAGCTACGGTCTAGGCGCTCTAGCATTTGGTTAAAGACCTGCACCAACTCGGCAAACTCTACGTCGATATGTGTGGTGCCGACTCGCTGGTTCAGCCCCTGAGCGGTGACCGTCTGAATCGTCGCCGTTAGCTGCCAAATCGGACGCAGCGCTTGGCTTGACAAGACCCAGCCTCCGGCGGCGACGAGCAGCAATACCCCTGGAATGGCGACAACAAACAGCGTCCGAATCGTCACCATTTCTTGTTGAACACCGCTGAGATTGATGGCGATCGCCACCTGTCGGTTGGGCAACGTCAACCCTCCCATGCGCCATTGCCCCGCATTTGTCGATTGGCTCGAAAAGCGAAATTGAGGCTGAAATACGCCTTGCCCCGGCCCCGTCTGATTGGGCAGAAAATCTGGGCGAGGGCGTCTGCGTGATTGGCTGGGCGGAAATTCTGGCGATTCACGACCCCTGGATTCTGGTTGGGGCGGAGCGGGTGAGGTCGGCTGGGGAAATGCTGAGGTTGGGGGCAGAGCTTTTAGCCCATCGGGTAGAGCACCCCTTTCTGAAACGAAGTCGGATTTTGATGAGTAGAGCAGCGTCCCATCTGCATCCCAAATCCACAATATGCGGGTTGTCTCGGCGGTTAGCCCCAGTTCTCGCTGAATGATCGCGTCAGGCATAGAAGACGGGCGATCGCCCTCCTGAAAGCGGGCCACGAGTAGCAGCACCTTTTCTAAACGAGCATCGAGACGACTGATTTTTGCATCCAGAATCAGCCACCAGGCCACTGCGCCAAAGCTTACCAGGGCGACCCCTGCCAGCCCCGAAGACAGCAGCGCCAACCGTAGCCGAAACGACCGCAGCTTCACAACGACTCCGGCTTCTGAAATCGATAGCCCACCCCCCGCACGCTCTCAATCCAGCGATCGCCACCGAGAGACACGATTTTTTTGCGAATCCGCTGAATGCAGACATCGACGACATTGGTGCTGGGGTTGAAATCGTAGCCCCAAACATGCTCCAAAATTTGCGTTCGGGTCAGTACTCGACCGGGCGATCGCATCAAATATTCCAGCAGATTAAATTCTCGCGTGGTCAGGTCAACGGTGTGATCGATGCCTTCATGGTCACACCACACCTGCCGCGTAATGCGGTCGAGCTTCAGCGGCCCAACGGTAACGAGGTTTTGGCGATCGCCCACACTGCGGCGCACCACAGCATGGAGCCGCGCCACCAGTTCTTCTACAAAAAACGGTTTCGCAATGTAGTCATCTGCCCCAAGGTTGAGCCCTTCTAGGCGATCGTCTAGCTCATTGCGAGCCGTCACCAAAATCACAGGCACATTTTTTCCGGCTCGGCGCAACCCTTTGAGAATGGCGAGTCCATCTTTTCCGGGCACCATAATATCGAGCACCAGGGCATCGTAGTCTTGATGCAGCGCCCGCTCATAGGCGTCATCTCCGTTGTTGCAGTAATCGACCACAAAGCCATGCTCTTTCAGCCCCGCCTGAACAAAGCTGGCAATTTTGGCCTCATCTTCAACAAAGAGAATGTTCATGTTCAAAACTCCAGTGGAATGGATTCTCAAAACATCCATTCCATCACATGACCGAATCAGAACTATGGTTTAACCCAAGACTGTGGTTTAAACCAAGACTGTCGGGTCAAAAGCATGATGCCGCGAGCCTTAAGCCAGCGTGGCGATCGCCACTTTTTCCGGTAACACCTGCACACATTCTTCAACCGACGCCCGACGCCCCATCGCCTCTACTAAGGCATCATATTCGTCGCGATGAGACTCTAATATGGTCTTGGCCTTGAGCGCTGACCAGCGACTCTTCACCTCACACTCGCTCTGAGGTCGCTGAAACTGCTGCCACAGAACCCGTAGCGCTTGGCGATCGTCGTAGCCCCCTTCGGCACTGCCGTAGACCAGCTGCTCAGCTGCAATGCCTGCCATCCAGATCGTGCAGTAGGTTTCAACGGTTTCAGCCGACAATGCTCCCTGTTTAATTTGGGCGCTGAGATGATCGATGCTAAACTCGACGCCGCCGCGTCCGGGCTGGCCTTTACGAAATGCTTCCCAAGCGCTGAGGCTGTAGTTTGTGATCGGAACACCCAGACAGTGAGCGATGAAGAAATGTCCGGCTTCGTGATGCAAAATCCGCTGACGATGACTCTCAGAAAACTGCGATAGACCATCGGTGACGAGCGTTCCGGTGCGGCCTTCGAGGGCTAGGGTGTCTACGGCGGCCACTCCCATCAGCCCAAAGGCGATCGCCGCCGGAATGGCTGGAGAAAGACCCAAGATCCCTCCGACAAGGCTCATCATGGTGATAGAAAAAATGGCGATCGCCACGATGTTTAGCGTTAATGGACTCACTCGGTCTGCTCCTATGCCTGCGTCACAACATGAATCGTTGACAACCGATGGATTAGGCTCCGATCGTGTAATCGTCTATCTGGCTGGCAATGCTACTCAAAACGGAACCTGTCCGTCTGTCAGCATTGACCTGTCAGTATTGACCGATCAGCATTGATCCCAGCCTACCTTTTATTGTTAACTCATGTTGAATTCTGTGCAAAAAACAGCCCTAGATGCCTTGAGGCTCTTAGGGGCGATCGCTGCTTCTTTCGGTTGTCGCCGCATCTGTCGCCGCATCTGTCGTCGCATCTGAGGCTGCCGCACCAGAACCATAGAACGTTTCGAGACTGGGGCGATCGCCCACAAATCTCCAGTGCCAGGGTTCATAACTCACACGGTCTGAAGCCCCTCCCTCAAATGACAGCTCAAACCCATAGTAGGCCGCGTTTTCGCTGAGCCATCTGAAGGCGGCTGTCTGCTCAAAGGATTCTTCAAGATGGGCATCGGGTTGGGTGCCATCGCCAATGTCAACGGCATAGCCCGTATGGTGTTCGCTGTAGCCGGGAGGAGCGCTCACCGCTGCTCGCTCTTCAGCCCTCAGCCCTCGTTCGGCCTTGATGCCAAAAAAGAGATATTGCTGCTCTTGTACCGACCGATATCCCGACAAAGGCACGATGGAGATTCTGTCGGCTCGGGCCGCTGCCGCCATTTCCTGAAAGCGAGATGCCGCTGCCGCCCGCAGACGAATACTGCCATCAGCAACGACAGGCACGAGAGAATTGGCCGGGGCTTCGTCATAGGCTCGGTGACCCAGCAAGCCTGCCTCACCTGCTGTTGCACTATCCACATCACTAGACTGAGCCGGAACCCCACCGGGAAAAGCCATGCCTAGGTTTTCAAAACTGCTTCGCAAGTGAGGCGATAGTGTCGTTGAAGGCGATGCCCCAGAAGCCCAGCCAAAATTGCTGAGACTCAGGCTTTGACCTTGTAAGAAAAGTGCCGTACCCACGCCTAGGGCGATCGCACCGCCACTCAGCCCTATCCACAGAAGTGGCAGTTGGCGAGAGGCCGTCGAGGCGGAGGGCTGATCCCAAGGGTCGCGCTTCGCCTCGGGAATATCATCAGGAATATTGCTCATGAAACGGGCAGAAATCTATGGCTCAAGATTAGTAGAAAATGACGATTTAGATCAGCCTGAACGATTCACAGTATTCCTGCACATGCGTCATGAATACAGCACAATCTTCACCATAGTAAACATTATTCAGATGAACTGCTGGGTTCTCCTGAGGTGCTCTTGCTACCCCGCCCAACTCACATCATTCCCCTTTGGAGGAACAGAAGGAAGCGGCTTGGAGATCGGAACGTCTTCTTTGCGCTTATGGGAACTGTAGGTTGAGCCACCTTTTGTCTGTGAGGAAGCAGATGGAGTGTCACGACCAGCGCGAGGTTGAGCTGAACGGTCTTGAGGAGCAGCAACCGTCGAACTCGCTAAAGGATGAGGCTTGGGCGCAAACTTTTGCTGCTCTTCAACAAACTTTTTCTTTTTGCGCTCTATGGCTCGGCGCTCTGGAACGACAACTTTACGCATGATAAATTCAACCGTTTGTTGCTTTACCCAGCCACGGGTCGCCAACACTTCACCCAGTTTCATTCCAGTTGCGATTTGATCATTCAAGGCCACTTTGATTTGTGCGTCGGAGATCAACCCTGCCTCAACTAGATAGAAGCCCAATCGCTTAGGCTTAACTAGAGTAGGCACGGTCTGCACTTGAAAGCGTTTGCCACTATCTCTATGCATGATTCAGAGACCTGAAACTAGACGTCATTTTTGAACTTTTGAGAGTAATTAGGAGTCGATGTGAACTCGACACCTGTGACCTCGGCACGGCCCAAAAAACAACCTGTGCAATACTTGCGACCGATCAACCTGCTGGCAATGCTGTTCAACCCCTTAGATCTGAATTCATTTGTCTGATGAATCAGATTGTCGGACACGTTCAGCGACCCAGCGACCTTCGCTAAGAGAACGTGACTATAGCTTCTAATGTTACTAGAACCTTAAGAGAGCTGTCCAGGTTTCTCTTCCCACGATGCCGTCTGGGTTGAGTTGAAACCGACGTTGGGCATCTTTCACAGCCGCTTCTGTTTGAGGGCCGAAAACTCCATCGATCGCTCCCGAAAACAGCCCCAAGACTTGTAACTTTTCTTGCAGAGCTGTCACTGCCGATCCTTGCATGCCCCGTCTTAAAGTTGGCAACTCTACCCTAGCAGCTTCGTCAACTGTTGATGGCGATTGTGGCGTATTGGGTGAATCTTGTGGGCTGGAATCTTGTGGAACATCTTCGAGGGTTTCCTGTCTGGTGACTGATTCTGGAACTGGGAAGGTCGAGCTAGCCGGAGAAGCGACGGCAGCCTGTTCATCTTCAGCTTGCTCATCTTCAGCTTGCTCATCTTCAACCTGTTCATCTTCAACCTGTTCATCTTCAACCTGTTCATCTTCAATAGTTTCAGCATTTATTGCTGCTAAGCGCTCAGGCGTCGGCAAAAGGCGGCTCCAGGTGCTTGGGCCAACAATGCCGTCTGCAACGAGGCCAGCAACCGTTTGAAACCGAGTCACCGCGATCGCCGTGCTAGCGCCAAACTGACCGTCGATCGGGTCAGCATAAAATCCGAGTAACGTTAACATGGCCTGCACTTGCCGCACTTCTGCGCCTGTGCTGCCGAGCTGAAGTAAAGGCTGATCTGGACGCTGGCTAGATTCTGTCTCTCTTTCACCGGGCACAGCGTTAGCCGGGGGATTGCTAGGCGATGCTGAAGATTGGGCGATCGCCACCTCCCCTAACAATCCAACCCCTGTTAATCCAAAGGACACACCCACCGCAAGGCTACCTGTGGCGATCGCACGCCAGATCGCGTTGTGTCTATTGCGCCTATCTGCACCTATCTGCGTCATCTGCGGATTTATCTCCTGAGCCGATCGACCCTCTCAGAACTGCAACACTGCCCTCATATGAAGGGCTACAGCTCTATCGCAGCATTTTACTCCAAAGCCATCGCTCAAACTAATTTTTGAATACCTGTGCAACTTTTGAATATTGCCCTATACTAGGAAAGGCGACGCGGGGTAGAGCAGTCTGGTAGCTCGTCGGGCTCATAACCCGAAGGTCAGTGGTTCAAATCCGCTCCCCGCCACCTTTATCGAAAGGTATTGAGAAAAAATAATATTTTTCAGGGGGAACCAAAAGATACTTTTGGTTCTCTTGTTTTATGTGGGGTTATCTTATCCGGGTGAATCTAGGGCAAACGCGGTGAAGCTAGGGTTATGCGGCTTTGTCGTCTAAAGCGAGAGGGTCGGTTATACGCCAAACCGAATGGCCACAGGGGTCGGTAATATAGAGAAGTCAATCTCAACTGCACAGTTCTCCTAATCTGGGTTTTCCTAATCTGGAAGGGGCTACGGCTCGTTTTTTCGAGTGATTCAACTTTCGAGTGATTCAACACCATTCCTTAGGGATATGAACCCGTGCAAAAGCTAACGTGTATTGAGCCAGTGAGGGAAAAGCCATGGCGATGAAGCTTAAGCGTCCTGTTTTGGTGGGAGGAATCGGTCTCACCTGCGGAGCCTGGATATGGGGCGAAATGGCTCCCTCTGTGGGCGACATTGCCGGAACCAGCCTGTGGGGTGCGATCGCCATCGGTTCGGGGTTGTGGTTGCTCAAGCGACGCTCGCCCGAATCGCCGATTCTCAAGCCTCTCCCCTCGATTAAACCTGTCACGACCGAACAGGTTGAGCAAGTGCTCAGCAAAGCTAAAGCCCTGATTGCTCAGTTTGCGACAGAAGCCGAAGCCGCCCAGAAAGATTCTGAGCAAAGTGCTGCTACGGTTGAACCGTTAGTTGAACAGTTACAGAGCCAGATCGAGCAGATTCGCGATCGCATCATTCGCCCTGATCTGCACCTCACGATTATGGGCGATCGCCGAGTCGGCAAAAGTGCGCTCTACCAATGGCTTCAAGCTAATAGAACTGAAGCAAACCAGGCAGAAAGTCCTGAAAATTTCTGGTCAGGCGTGACCCTCACAGATACGACCAGTCAACTCGATTCTGCAACGTCAGATCGTCCGGATCAGGCGATCGCTGAAGCACTAGGAACCTCTGATTTGGTCTTGGCCGTCACCGCCGGAGATTTGACCGATTCGGCGTTTCGTCGCATTCAAGAACTCGTTCAACAGCGGCATCGGGTACTGCTGGTGCTCAACCAGCACGATCGCTACTTGCCCGACGAACGAACTCAGCTCATGCAGCATCTGCGCCAGCGTCTAGACGGCTTAGTGCAGCCTCAAGATGTCGTCTCTGTGGCGATCGCCCCGGCTCCGATCAAAGTTCGCCAACACCACGAAGATGGCTCTGTACAAGAGCGCATGGAAGATGTGCCGCCTGATGCCGCCGCATTAATGCAGAGCCTGAAAACCCTGCTGACTCAAGACCGCCAGCAATTGTGCATGATGGCATCTCTACGTCAGGCTCACGAGTTGACCCATCAAATTCAGCAGCAGATTAACGCCGTTCGCCGCGATCGCGCCCTGCCTGTGATCGAAGAATATCAGTGGATTTCAGCCGCCGCTGCCTTTGCCAACCCCGTGCCCACACTCGACTTGATGGCGATCGCGGCGATCAATACCCAATTGATTATTGACCTAGGCCAGTTTTATCACCTCCAGGTTTCGACCGCACAAGCCAAGGCGATCGCCGGAACGTTGGCTGAGGTGATGGTCAAATTGGGTCTGGTAGAGCTAGCCAGTCAAGCCCTCAGCCCTTTGCTCAAGAGTAATGTGATGACCTTCGCCGCAGGGGGCTTCATCCAGGGCATCAGCGCCGCCTATCTCACCCGAATTGCGGGATTGAGCCTGATCGAGTTTCTAGAGCAGCAGGCTCTTGAAGAAGGTGAGCCGTCGCCGTCGCACTTTTCACTTGACGCTTTTGCTCCCTACCTCCAGGCTGTTTTTCAACGCAACCAGCGCACCGAATTTCTCAAGTCTCTGATTCAGCAGGGAACGGCGAAGCTGTTACCTGCCCATAGTCGCTGATATCGCTACAGCCAGTAGTCTTAGGAAATAATCAAGCGGCTTGCAGCCTGCCCCAGAGCCAGTCCTGCCAACGAAATTACGGTCAAAAAAATCAAGGAATGGGCGCGATTAAAGCCTGCATTTTGCAGATCTAGTCGGGCTAACATTTCTGCTGAAACCACGACCAAAATGTAGCTGAACGAACGAATCCAAACAAACGCAAACGCAACAAACAGGGCGGTGACAATCACCGATGTGAAGTAGCCCAAATCTGATCGTAGCCAGGTGTCGATCACAGCCTTTAAGGTATCAGCGAAGGCCGTCAGCAATAGAGCCTCAAATAGGGCAAACGCGATCACCAAAACCCATACGGCCCAACTGAGATAGAGAGAATATAAAAACCAGCTAAATGTGCTGTAGGCTGCCAGCAACAGCCCAAACGAAATCCAAGGAATCCTCTGCACCGAATTAGTTCAACACCGTAATACTGCACTGATTAGTCAATCTCACCCCAAGATTCTATAGTAGCTTTGGGGCGTAGCCCGTATCGCCTGCTATAGAGCATTCATGAGTCTTTCAGAAAACCCTCTAAGAGCGATTGAGTCTTAACACTGAGTTGCGCAGCCGCTGCCACATCGATAGCGCAGATATCGATGACGCAGATGTCGATGACGCAGATGGCGGCGGCGGTGCAGAGAGCTGAGGTTTTTCTTCATTGAGATAGCGATAATGTTCCCAAATATCCCAGTAGGGGCACCCCGGTTGCATGTGGATGCCCGCCCAGTGTAGGTATTGCAGGGGCTGATCACGGCTGGGATCAATCAGAATATCGCCCTGACGAACAAAGTGAAGACTGCCGCCCCAGTTGCCCGGAGCGCCCCCAGGCCGTCGCACGATATTAAAGCGATGAGAAACGCGCTTGAGAATCATGTAATTGATGATGGGCTGGTCTGAGGTCTTTTGAGAAAAGTCGAAGTACTCCGGATGAGCCGCGCAGTCTTGAAACGTCGCGTAGAGATCGGCCTCAGTCACCAATCCCCGCTTTGATCCCCAAAACCCACCATTAAACATATCTTGGAGTTCCGATTCGGCAAAGACGCCTTGGTCAATCACCGCTGGTGTAAAGACATTGGTGATGCCGCCTTTATGCTGGTAGTCGGCGCAAATAAAGTCATAATCCAGCAGATAATCGAGGTTATCGATGATTTTCTCGAATACAACGATGTCCGTATCGATATAAAGAAACTCATCAAACGGCCCAAACCAGCAGGCTTGCTTCCGAAACTGATTCGGACGCGCAAAAAAGCGATCGCCAAAAATCTGCTGCACGTTGACCGACAACCGCTGGATCAGCTCTAGGTCTTGATAGACGGTCACCCCAAACCGCTGGTTGAGAACATCAGCCACCCGGTGATAAGTCTCGTCATAGGGAATCAGAACGATGGGTGTCTCTGCATCCCACAACCGAATGCTGTTGAGCAAGGCGATCGCAGGGTCAATTACCCGGTCATTGGCCGTGATGTAAATGCCGCGAGTCATGGCTGATCTCACCTCCTGGGGTATTCAGATATGCCTAGGAGAATCCCAGTTAGAGGGGCTTCACTTCAGATAGCAGGAAGTTGCCGTGCTCATCCGTTTTGCGCCACGCTTGGGTTTCAAAATCGTACCGTTTAATAATTTTGGCCGGAGCACCAACCGCAACTGAATAGTCAGGAATATTGCGATTGACCACACTATTGGCACCCACGACGCAATGCTTCCCTATTCGAATATTTCCAAACACACAGGTGTGATTTCCAAGCCAGCTTCCAGCCCCAATCACAACCTCACCAGGCACCTTGAGAAGTCCTCGATTGATCGAGACATCAACGTCAGTGTAGTCATGCAAGTTGTCAGAAACATAGCAGCTGCTGCCTAACATGACATCAGACTCAATGTGTATTTTGCGACAGGCCACGATGTGACATCCCTGACCCACGTAAACCCGATCATCTAAGATCAGCTCAGGCATAAATGTCTGATTGCCATATTTATTGACGCAGTAGAGCCGGGTATTCCATGAGATAGAAACATGGTTGCCCAATGTAATGTATCTGGCTCCATCGACCTTGATGGGATAATCGATTGCATTGCCACTGCCCACCGATTTCAATGTCGATAAAAGACCCTTGGCTTTGATCTTATTAAAGCCCTTGTCAATAGAAATTAACTGTCGCCCAAAGAAAGCGACTGGTTTAGAAATACCCTGCTTAATAAAATTAATGCTGCTCATGATGAAAGTATGGCACGTTGCTTCAGACCACAAAACAAGATCTGAGCATTGACCAGACCAAAATTAAGGAACGGTAGTAGTATTCCCCAGCAAGCAGCAATGGTGCCGATCGGCGTGTTGAAATATGGCGATCGCTCTGCTGAGCAACCGAGTTAGGCTACTCTGAACTCAGCATTTAGGAAATTGCCGTGCTTATCGGTTCTACGCCACTCTCCAGTGCGAAAATCATACCGCTTAATAATTTTGGCCGGAGCGCCCACAGCGATTGAATAGTCAGGAAGACTCCGATTCACAACGCTATTCGCCCCAACGACGCAATGCTTGCCAATCCGGAGATCACCAAATACGCAAACATTATCACCTAACCAACTCCCAGCCCCGATGACAATCTTGCCTGGTACACTTAGAGGCCCATTGTCAATTGGCATATCTACGTCAGAGTAGTCATGCAAATTGTCGGAAATGTAGCAGTTATTTCCTAACATGACATGAGGCTCAATATGTATCTTGCGGCAGGTTACAACATGACATCCTGGCCCTAGATAGACTTTGTCATCGAGAATAAGCTGCGGGTTAAATTTTTGCTTTCCATATTCCTCGACACAGTAAATCCAAGTGTTCCAAGAAATAAAAGCATTCTTGCCTAGAGAAATATGTCTAGCACCATAAACCTTAGCTGGATAATCTATAGCGCTACCGGGGCCAACGGATTTAAATGTCGATAATAGACCTGCACCTTTAAGCTTATTTAAGCCTTTATCAACAAAAGTTAGGCATCGCCCTAAAAAGCCAATGGGATTTGAAATGCCTTGCTTGATTAATTCAATGCTTTTCATGATAAAACTATCGCTCGCCAGTTCAGCAAATATATGAGAGGCAGGTTTGTTCTAATAAACTTGTGAGTGTCAAGCGCCCTTATCTCAGAGCACCCTGCTCGTAGTTTATAGGATAGTATCGTCAGTTCTTAAAGATCATTCCTAAAGATCAATTGTGCTGCGTTCAAGGCTTCTCCCCACCTGATGATGAACCGATTCAATGCACTCAAAAAGGCTCACAACTTGCAATTGAGCGAAATGATGATGTGGTGATCTACTTCCAACTCTCGCACCACCCTAATTTCAAAGTTGAATAATGGCGCAAGCTAAGTTCACGTAAGCATTTCCGCTTAATAATCAAGCAGATGAGCGATCGCCAGCAAAAATAATCTGAATTTCATGAGTTGTAAGACTTTTTTAATATTCGTCGGATAATGTTGGTCGGATGAACAGGGTTGCTATGACTGCGGCAAAATTGTGTTTCCACGCCGTGAATTTCAGACTGGCGATCGCCCTAGAGTTGGGCAAATTGGCTGATTCAGAACTGTAGATTTCGTTCAGATATCTCCTGGCTTATTCACTTAGGCAGATAAAATTTTCTAAGCCGTATAGGGTTCAAGAATGTGATAAACATTTGATTCTGAGCCTCATTTATCCGCTTATCTACGGCTTCATCTAGGCAGTGCTCATAAATGTCAATCCCATGACCGTTAGGATATGAACGATGCAGCGAATGAGGATAGCGCTCAGCTCAACGTCGAGTCGGCTGCTCTGGCAGCGATCGCAGCATCAGATGAACAGTGAGAGAGATCACCCCGAGAAAGAGCAACCCCGCTGCCACTATAGAGGCCAGCATCGCGATATAGAAAGCTCGGTAAACTTCTATCTGATCGCTTATTAGATTGATCCAAAACAGCCAGGACGCGATCGCCAGCACATACGAACCCAGCAACGCCACCCCATGCCCAACCAGCCATGCCCAGGCATGGCGCACTTGGGATCGTAGAACCCAAAACTGTAGACCCGGTAGCCATGCCAAACCCATAGCCATGACCAGCCCCCACGGCCAAGGCTTAAGCGGCACGAGCACGATGATCTGGAACATCAGCACTGTTACCACTAAGCTTCCCAGAGTCGCGGGAAGCCAGCCTTGCAGAGCCGTCAGACGACGCCCCAGCACCCACCGCTGAGCCGCGCCAAAGCAACCCCCGGCGATCGCCCCTACCCCCAATAGTGCGAGGCTAGATTTCAGCCACGAGCCCATGCCTGCGTAGGTCATGTGGACTCTCAGCCCGTCAGCTCCTAAAACAGCGACAAGCCCAGTCACAAACACACCACCGACGAAGATGGTCATCATCAAGGCTAGGAGATTGGCCAAAAACCACTCAATTCCTAAAGGGAGTCTGAAGCCTGGGGCGATAGAAGCCCTAGGTTTCGACGCAGACTGGGGTTGAGTCTGAGACGATACTGAGCTGGCGATCGCCACTCTCTCACTCCACACCGGAGGCTTTTGACCTGCGACATAACCCATCACCCGAATCACTTCGCCTCTACAAACACCCTGCTGCTCCAAAAATCCTTTCAGATGGGTTGCCAGAGAACGGGGGACGGGCGACTTTGCCCAGATGCCGATCACAAGATGTTTGTGGCGACGGGCAACTTTCGCTCTCATGCCCTTGGGCTGGAGGCGAGCGTTGAGCAACTGGGCGATCGCCTGCGGATCAGGTTCAAGATTGGAAGATTCCGTACTAGGAGATTCAGGACTAGGAGATTTAGAACTGGGTTTAACGGGTGAGGCTTGGGGCGAAGCGGGACTTGGATGGCGATCGCGCCGTTTCCAAACCACGGTGACTAGAATGGCGATTGCCCCCAGCGCCAGTGCTCCCAAAAGGCCGAGCAGCAGATTGCCGATTTTTATGGGGAAAGGACGGGGCGTGGGCAATGTCTCATTGGGCTGAGGCGATGCATCGTCTGGTGTTGGATGTGCCAAAATTGGAGCCTCAGCCATCGGGTTTCCTGCTGTCAAATCACAGCGAGTTCGCAACAACACTCCTCCCCGCAACCCTCCACCTCGGCGCGGTTGCCCTGCGGGTTGGGTGCCGTTGGGCGCATTGTGGCCGATGGGCAAATGACCAAGAGGAGCCGTGGCTGGTGCAAAGCCCGGTTGCTGAAACGCTAACTCTGCGTAGGGAATGGTCGTAGCTTCCCAATCAGCCGCCGACCCAAACCAGCCCACCGTTTGCCCTAGCAGGCCATAGGCTCCGCGCTGATAGTCACCCATCACTCCACCAACCTGGACATAGAGCGACTGCTGCACCGAAAACCCAAAGCGCTGCTCGCTAGCGTCGAGCCAAACCTGATCGATATCGCTCAAAGCTTCACAGGCAAAGGCTTCTACTTCAGAATCTTCGAGCCAACCGCTGCTGTTGCGATCGCCCGTTTCAAGCAAGAGCCGATGGGTTTCGTCGTTGGCGGCAGGCCAATCGCCGCTGCTGAGAAGCGTTTGCAGGGGGGCGAGATTGGGGGTGGCTGGAGTAGTTTGGGCGATCGCGCTGCCTGACTGTAACGGTGGAAGTAGCGAAAGCGGCTGAGTAAACACTACGAGTAGCGCTTCGATCACAACCACGGTGATGATGCCTAGCGCTATCCCCATCGAGAGTCTTTTGAGCTTTAGGGTCTGGGGGGGTGGTAATTTGCGTTCTGATGGTGAGGGGTCAGAAGAGTTGACGGTGGGGCGATCTGGATCGGTCGGTTGACCGTGACGAGGTTCAGGCATGGTTGGAGCATGGCAAGGTGAGCGCTTTCTCTATTCTGGCTTTAACGATGGCGCTCAGGCTAGTCTGAACTCTGAAAGTTGAGAATACTCTCAAGATCAGCATCAAAATCCAAACATGTTCATCCGTGCGATTCATAGATCTCAAACTCTAACGTGTGGAATGAAAATTATAAACCAATGGTTTTGACAACTACCAACTTTTAGTTTACAGTTAAGCCAAGAACATCAAAAATTTCAAAGTACCTAAGGATTAAGCATTGATGAGGGTTAGAAGGGTTGAAGAAGTTGAGATTCCTGATCTCTCGGCAAAATTGCTGTCTGCGCGAAGAGGGTCGGCCATGAGTCTGCTCGAAATCTGTCGGCAGCTCAAAATCACCCCAACTTACTGGTACAAGCTCGAAAAGGAAGAAGCCAACACCATAAACTACGACCTTCTAGAAAAAATAGACGCACTCTTATCGCTAAATCTAAACGTGAAATTTCCGTTGCCTTCAACTACGCATTCAACTCATACGGAGAACATCATGAATCTCGATCGTCTGAACTGGGTCAAAGTCGTCACTCCTCCCAAAGACTGGAAACACTACTGGGCACTGTCTCTCAACGAACTTCAAGATCCTGAACTAAGCCGCGCTCCTCATTCAAGAATCATTTCGCAAAACGGTCTGACGATTGTCCCTCTCGGATTTAAGAGTAAAGAAGGGGCAGATAAGCTAGAGGCTGGAGACCTGATGGCCTTGACTCAACACGCCAAGATTACACACATCGTTGAGGTTATGGATGACCAACCTTACGAACATGGAGATTGGTGCAACCGCTACGTCAAAATTGTGTGGTGGAAACCCAACATGGATTGGCATAAGCTACTTCATCGGGAATATGTTCTAGGGTTTGATACCAATGTCCAACAAGGCATTCCATACCCATTTACTTCCTTTAAGGCTTTCCATGATCGATGGGACGAGCACGGAGGAATAGAGGCATTCCGAGAACATGTCGCTAGCAACTTGAACTAATTTCTGAGTTAGATCAACTTCAACCAACAACATAAACTCAGGTTTCTGTCTTCTCTTCAACAATTTTTTCCTTCCTGAATTTGGGTACAGCTCTATTTGAAACCCTAAGCCTATGGGGTGAGCACCCATGCACTCACCCCGTAGGCTTCAGACTCAACCTATCTGTACGCTACCTGTACGGTTTTGGTGAGAATGCACATCACCTCGCCAGGGCGCTCTGTGGGCATCGGTCGGCTCCACTCATTGGGTTCGGCATAGCCCAGCCGATGAAGATTCTTGATCACAACCTGAATTGCCTGCGGTGAACTACAGCACACGGCTGAACCCTAAACCAAAGCATCTGGGTCTTCGCCTAGCTCTCGCAATCTCGCGGCCAGCCGCTCTGCCCGTTCTGCATCCGTAGGAATCCAGCGGTCTTGAGCATCATACCAGCGGAGCCATTGACGCTCGACTCCTTCAAACACGCCATGCCATAGCCCAATACCCAGGTCGAGTTCAGGAATCCAGAAGCGAGGATGTCGTGCATCAATTTCTTGCTCCTGATAGCTGCCCCCCACCAGCTTGAAAAACCTTAGGCGATCGGTGTAGCGACTAAACACAAAGTAATAGGGAACCCGGAGAATTTGCTCATACACCGTCCATTTTTGGGGAGGCTGATTGGATAGGAGTTGACCTAAAGTTGAGTTGCCATTGTTGCCATCGCGATCGCGCGTTTCGCTCGGCGCATCTTCAGTGAGGGTTGCGCGATCGCCCAAATCCTCCTTTTCAGTGCCGGGAGAAAGCAGCTCAACCACAATGAACGGAGTCACGCCCTCTTGCCAAATCACATAGCTCGACCGCAGATCTGTGCCGTCATATAGCCGCTCGACTCCCAGCGCCAAAAACCAATCCGGACGCTTGTACCATTGCGGATGCCGAACGTCGTAGTAGAGGTTGAGATCGGTTCCGGCAAACCACTCTGAGCTGGCATATCGACTGAGGCGCAAAGTCGCACTCAAAAGCTGAGGCTGTAGATCATGAAATTCGTCAGGCAAACCGGGCTCCTCAGGCGCTTCGCTGGGTAAGTCATACATGCTGGGCAGTGTTTCTCGTGGCGAGAGGGGCGGTGTTGGCTGAGGCGATGTTGATTGAGGCGGAGGATGATAGCTCATGATGACAGAGAGAGGCGATCGCTTTTTCTCATCATAATTCTCTGCATGGTCTGCGTGCCCAGTCCCAATGTTTGACCGAAGGCGGAGGGCGGACATCACAAACCTACGGGGTAAGCACTTATGCACTCACCCCATAGGCTTCAGACTCAATCTATCTGAACGGTTTTGGTGAGAATGCACATCATCTCGCCAGGGCGATCCGTGGGCATGGGTCGGCTCCACTCATTCGGTTCGGCATAGCCCAGCCGATGAAGATTCTTGATCACAATCTGAATGGCCTGCGGTGAACCGTAGAGCAAGTGACGCACGGGTTCGTTGTGCGGACTCGATTGAGAACGAGACGGAAAATTGCCGCCCGAATCTGTGGACGCAAACGCGCCCGAATGGGATTGAAACATGAGGTTCTGGTTCCTTGTAGAAATAAACGACAGGAAGAAACCAGAACTCAGTCCCTTAGCTACCCCGCAATTGTGTGCAATTCGAGGCAGCCACGGTTTACCAT
>JBARXP010000053.1:0-4848 GCA_049647405.1 Elainellaceae cyanobacterium
TATCTCAGTCCGTTTTAACGGACTTGCTGCCCATAGCCCACAATTGATTTGTGGGCGTTGCAGCGATCAAAACAGAGCCTTTCGGTACAAATTCATTCACATCAGACGTAATACTCAATAGCAAGATGTTGGGAACAGGCTAACGGCTCCGTTCACCCGCCATCAATAACCTCTGGATCATACCGATCCACTTTCAACGGTTCGGTGTGCATGGGCGTTGTTAGGTTGCGATTCAGTAGCGTAGTAAGGATGGGCGATCGCTCTTTCCTCAGCGCCTGAATAGGTTGATTGAAAGTTGCGGCGTTGATGCACCCTACAAGATGGCGATCGCCCTAAGCTTTACCCGCACTGCCAAATAACCTGATTTTTTGAGCAATCACCTCTTGCATCGCATCCGTTGATGCTTTTTGACAATCTAAGAGATCGCGTTGAGAATCAGTTTTTCCATACTCTCGCCAAAACTGGAGATATTTCTGTCGAACTTCAGTGTTGACATTGAACTTGCATACTCCCAACTCAATCGATCGCCGAATCATAAGCGCAGGTAAACCAGAAGCACCGTGAAGCACCAGGGGAATGTCGAGTTGCTGACGCACCTTGGCCAAACGCTCAAAGTCTAATCGAGGTTCGCTGTGATACTGTCCATGAACATTGCCAATGGTCACAGCGAGAAAATCGACCCCCGACTTTTCTACAAATTCTTTCGCTTGGTCAGGGTCGGTCATCTTGGCTTCTTTTTCGGCAACCGTCATGCCATCTTCGGTGCCACTAATCCTGCCGATTTCTGCTTCTACCGTAGCCCCTTTAGCATGAGCTAGGGCAGTCATTTCACGGGTAAACAGAAGGTTGTCTTGATAGGAAAATTTAGACCCGTCCGCCAAAACCGATTGAATTCCTGCGGCTAAGGCCATCTCGATGACAGCAGGATCTTCGCAATGATCGAGATGAACGGACATCGGCACAGTAGCCGAGTCTGCGGCTTCTAAAAAGAGTGCCATCAGAGGAGAGCCGCCATACTTCAAGATATGAGGCAGAATTTGAATAATTGCGGGACTGTTGTCAGCTTCCGCCGCATTGACCACGGCTTTAGCGCCTTCGAGATTATATAAATTGAAAGCACCCACTGCGTAGGAATACTTTTGAGCTTTATCTAAAAGGTCTTTGGTAGACGTCAGCATGACTTTGTTAACGGGCGATCGCTGATGTTTTAGTTAGTGGCATCATACCCCGACACACCATTTCTTACGGGTGAAGGTTGCTTTGGGCGATCGCTCTAGGTCGTTCTCTGACAATACTGGTGCTGCACTGGGGAAAGGGCGATCGCACTGCCTCTACGAAACGTTTTACTATTCGGTCAGATTCCTACTTTAATTTGCTAAATAATATAGTTTATGGGACGGGTGCAAGGTAGATACAAAAAACATTCAGTATGACGGATCTAAATGATTGCACTGACACGCTTGCTAATTCCGTATCTTTGATATTCGCTGCAGCGTCAAAAGCGATCGCAGATAGCGTTCTCATTCGACGTGCAAACCGACAAGACAAAGAATTCCACTTCCAAAATTGGTTCAAGGCTCTGCTAGAGTCAGAAGCCTTAGACTTTGATGAACCCGGACGCAACACATACCCAGACTTTCGACTCGTTCACACTCCGATCGGTTACGAAATCAAAGGACTGGGCGTCCCCGGTCGTTTAGCCAACTACGATTGCAACAGTCAAATTCCACACGGAGTTTACCGAGGTCGGCACATCGTGTACGTCTTTGGTCGATACCCTGCTCAACCTGATACCAATGAATACCCTGTTTTCGATCTCGTGCTATGTCATGGATTGTTTCTCAATGCCAACGATGAATACGTTCACAAGAATAAAAGCGTTCGTGGACTGGGCAGCTATGGAGACATTCTTCTCAGGGATCGCAAGATGTATGTGGCTCCCACGCCATACGGTCTGCTTGATGGGGTCGAACGGCAAGTCACATTGATCCTGCCCGATTCTTGGTCAGTCAGTAGCAATATGGTAAGACGGGGCGAAATTGTTAGGCGCGAATCGAATCGAATCATGTGCGGTTACGAGTTCGATTTGACCACGAACGATTTGCAAGCGACTTGGCGGGATAATCCTAATGCTGGGCGGCAGCATAAGTTCGTAGCCTATCGGCCAGCCTCTTCGCCCGGCCCAGACGTACAACTCAGACAGGATGCACAAACTTGACAAAAGTGTTTACTACTCATGGCCTCTGTGCCGGTGCTGGTGGCCTTGATCTTGGATTTGAGCTTGCTGGTTTTGAACATCAGCACTCTATGGACATAGAGCCTTTTGCAGTTCGAACGATCGCAAGGAATCGAACGACTTGGGATGTGTCACAAGCAGACCTGCGCGACTATTCCCTCTCTGATACTCCTGATGTTTTGTTGGCTGGCGTTCCCTGTCAAGGATTTTCCCTGGGCGGCAACCGCCAAGATTCTGACCCGCGAAATCAACTTTATAAACATGTAATTCGTCTCGCGGCTGAGAACCAACCCCGCGTAGTTGTTATTGAAAACGTTCTCAATCTTCGGACAATGAAGTGTCCGGAAACGGGTGCTCCTTTTGCACAGCAAATCACGCGCGAACTTGAGGATGCTGGCTATGTCGTGTACCGTGACATATTCAAAATGTGTTTCCATGGCGTTCCTCAAACTCGCCGACGTTTTGTGTTTGTTGCGTTCCTGCATGAATCTCCGCGAGGGTATCATTTGCCTATACCCGATACGACTGCGACATCGATCCGCAATCATCTGTTTGATCTAGCCAATGACAAAGATCAAGCACCTCGTTTGCCTAACCACGAACCTGCTTGGGGGTTTCGCAGCGCTGTTCACAAAGAAACCGGCGAGCGATTCTCTCCAACGGATGAAGTTGTTCCTGTTCGGTTCTCACGCACTGCCTCGGACGGCAATCCAGTTAGGTCATTCGATGATCCTTTTCCTGCCGTGGATACGGCTACAGTATGGGGCTGGGGCCAAGGTAATGTGGTGGCTCGACGCGAAACCAAAGACCGAGAAAACGGCAAGCATATCCGAAATCCGAATGCAGACGTTACTTTGTGGCGCATACGAGCGTCGCGCCTCCGCTCATTTACCCACCGTGAATACGCACGTTTACAGACTTTTCCCGACAATTGGGAGTTTGTTGGTCACAACAAACGAGATATTCACAAACAGATTGGTAACGCCGTGCCAGTCGAATTTGCCCGGAGGCTTGGCTGTAACATCTTCGAGGCTCTGACTTGTCTGGAGAACGGGATCGCTTTTTCAGAGCAGCCTGCGCAATTAAGTCTGTTCCATTAAACCGCAGAACAAAGCGTTGGACTGGAGCGACGATCAACGCAGGGTCTGTATGGATATTCAACTGTCGTCACCTGGGTAATAGAACCAACAGGCGACTTAAGCTCGATCGCACCTCTGCTGGAGTTTAGACTAAGGCACATCAAATCCGCCCCATCCAATACGATGGGGCGAGCAATGCCAAGGAATAGTCAAACAGCGTTCTTATGAGTCTTTTTCTTCTTCCGTTTAGGCGATTTCCTGACCAGGGGACAGACAGGTTTTCGGTTTCTTGGTCGTCCCTTGCTCCACCCTGGGGACTTTCCTCGGGGTTTGGGAGGGCGTGCGGGTGAGCCCAACTGGGCTAAAAGGGGCGCAATGGAATCCGCCACCCGACCAGGACTCATGGAGGTCATGGGTTTCTGCCAGGGCAGCGGCGCATCTCGAACGTGTTGCCGTGCGAGCCACAACTGCCAGAGGGCTAAAGGCATCAGATCGCTCCAGCGCTCAGCCGCCGGAGTCGAGCCGAATTTGGGCAGCGTCCAGTGGAGCCGTTGCTTGAGAAATCGATAGCCATGTTCTAGAGCAAATCGGCGGAGATAGCACGAGCAAATCACGTCTAAGGCGGGCATGGTTTGCCCCAGCCACGCCAACCAGAGGGGACGGCAAGAGCGAGGCGTTCCCGTTTCATCCAATCGCTGCACTTGAATTAAATTCAGCGGATGAGCCGCAGCTTGGCGAAAATGTAAGGTTCTCCAACAGCGCATCCGGAGGCGTCCGAGCCGAGGATGCTGCATCTCCATCTCGTCGTCAGGTGACCACCAGGTGGTGTCATCGTTGAGCTTAAACTTGTCGCCATGAACACGAGGCCGACCGCGTCCCGGATACGGCGGCGGGGCACCCCATACATTCCGGTTACTCCGTAAGCGCATCAATCTGTCGGCCTCAATCTCAGCGCTTTTGAGCACAAAACTGGCACAGCCATATTCGCTATCCCACACACTCAAGGGACGAGTGGGTAAGTATCGGCACACTTGTTTGAGTTGCCAGACCCCTTTCATGATGGGACTTTCCCAACTCGTAATGCGCTCATGGCGCAAGGGGAGGGCCCAACTGCCCGAATCTTCTGGAATCCAAGCGAGGGTACTATAGCCTTGTCCCACCGTGACGGCGCTCCCCCCGCCTGCTCCAGGAGCCTGATGTTCATAGGTTCGCTCGGGCAGCCGCTGGGCATCGGGTCGAGACCAAGCGGTATGGTCTCCGGCTAATACAATTTGACCAGAAGCTGGCGTCTCCATGTGCTGGAGGTATAAACGCATCAACTTCTGGCGCTGGGGCCGACTGTCTTGGATGGCTTCGTACGCGCTAGACCACCGCCGATGAAATAGCGGTGATTGGGACAATTCAGCAAAACTGTAGACTTGGCGAGTGGTCATCACCGCATCGAGCAGTTCAAAGGTGGCGTCGCGGGCGCGACTGAGATGTTGGTAAGCTTCCGAACGGAAGGTTTGAAGCGTATCGTAAGTCATAGACAGA
>JBARXP010000054.1:0-5573 GCA_049647405.1 Elainellaceae cyanobacterium
GCAAGCCGACTGTGCAAACTGATTTTCTGTGCGAACTGTTTTCTCTACGTCTGAATCCATGAATAAGCAACGTCTCATTACTGAACTTCAGTCTCAAGGTCTTAGATTGGTCGATCCGTCGATTGGAGCTGATGGGCGCAGGGGAGGGGCTGGCCCCTCTGATCACAAAGCCGTGACCGTAGACGGCACAACCGTCATGGTTCCGATCTATACGGGCACTGCCAGCGAGTCTCCTTTTCTGGCACAGGTCGAGACGGGCAGCAGGCGCACGTTTTTGGAGACCCGGTCGGAGGCGATCGCCCCGGTTGAGTTTCCGCCACAGCCCCGATTTTATAGTCTCAAAACAGCAGAAGGCATTCCCTATTCACACATCGCGTTGTTGCATAGCCATGATGTGTTGGCAACAACGGTGCAGCAGACATGCATGCGCTACCGCAACCCAGACACGGCCTGTCAATTTTGTGCGATTGAGAAATCTCTGGATACAGGACGCACCATTGCCCGCAAGACTCCGGAACAGTTAGCGGAAGTTGCCGAGGCTGCGGTGCGACTGGATGGCGTGAAACACATGGTGATGACAACCGGGACTCCCAACACAGGCGATCGCGGTGCGGCTTATTTAACGGATTGCGCCCAGGCGATAAAAGCTCGGGTTGATTTGCCCATCCAGGCTCAGTGCGAACCGCCAGATGATGTGATCTGGTTTGAGCGAATGAAAGCTGCGGGCATCGATAGCCTCGGGATGCATCTAGAAGCAGTAGAGCCAGAAGTGCGGGCTCGCATCATGCCGGGAAAAGCTGAAGTACCTGTCTCGTATTACTTTGAAGCTTTTGAGGCGGCGGTCAAAATTTTTGGTTGGGGGCAGGTCAGCACCTATCTGCTGGCTGGGCTAGGCGATAGTTTTGACACGCTGGTGGAGACGAGCGATCGCCTGATCAATCTAGGGGTCTATCCGTTTGTGGTTCCCTTTGTGCCCATTACTGAGACGCCTTTGGCTCATCATCCGGCACCGGGCACTGATTTTATGTTTGCCCTCTATCAGCAGGTGGGTGCGATGTTGAAGCAAGCTGGCATGTCGTCTGAGGATATCAATGCGGGCTGTGCCAAGTGTGGTGCTTGTTCTGCTTTATCTACGTTTGAGCGGTGATTTAAATCGACCTGTATCTAAATCCCAAATCAGAATCCCGAATCTAAATCTCGAATCTAAATCTCGAATCTAAATCTCGAATCAGATTCTTGCATGTGCCCAAATCGTAAATGACCATTAACGTTGAAAACTTGACGCATAGGAGATATCGGTTGCTATGGCTGCCAACCGCTACAGTTTTGAGATCGCGCGATCGCCCCGAGAAATTGATGCGTATTTTCGATTGCGTCAGGCTATTTTCTGTGAAGAGCAGAAACTGTTTGATGGCAATGACGAAGATGAAATTGATGACCGGGCGTATCCTATTATTGCAGTTGACCATGAAGCGCCTTTAGAGTCTAATATTGTCGGAGTCGTACGAATTTATGAAAAGGAACCTCGGTTTTGGTATGGAGGTCGATTGGGCGTTCATCCTCAATATCGCCGAGCGGGCCGCATTGGCAAAGGGCTGATTGTAAAAGCGGTGACGACAGCCAATGCTTGGGGCTGCGATCGCTTTCTTGCAACGGTGCAACTGCAAAATGTACGATTCTTTCAGCGACTTCACTGGGACTCGCTTCAGGAAATTGACCTGTGCGATCGCCCCCATCATTTGATGGAAGCTGATCTCGCGTTTTATCCTCCCAGCCAAGAGGTTCGCCCTTCTCAGCGGCTGCACGACCAAAAAGTATCCTAATGCTCGACACTCTCATTACCAGTCTGCGGGCTACCATCGGTATCCTTCAGAAGCAAGATATTCAGCAAGCGGCGCGGTCTTTAGGGGCTCGTGTGCCTTTCCTCGGCTCGAAAGAGCCTGACCAGGTCATTCACCTGGGAGACGATTGTGCGGCCATTCCCGACGGAGACGGGTATTTACTGTTAGCCGCTGAGGGCATCGTTCCGTTTTTGCTTGACACAGAACCCTGGTTTGCGGCCTGGTGCTCGGTGCTGGTCAACGTCAGCGACATTTATGCCATGGGCGGACGGGCGATCGCCGTTGTCGATACCATTTGGAGCACATCGCCCCAGGTGACCCAGCCCATGTGGGAAGGAATGCTGGCGGCTTCTCGTGCATTTAATGTGCCGATTGTCGGGGGCCATACCAACTGCCATAGCCCTTACAATGCACTCTCAGTTGCAATCTTAGGACGAGCAAATCACCTGATCACGAGCTTCAATGCACGTCCAGGGGATGTGTTGATGGTGGTGATCGATTTTCGCGGCCAGTCCCACGAACTCTATCCGTTTTGGGATGCCGCCACCCAGGCTCCACCCCAGCGACTACAGGCAGATTTAGACCTTTTGCCCACATTGGCGGAAGCTGGCCTGTGCGATGCAGGCAAAGATATCAGCATGGGTGGCATCATTGGCACGGCGTTAATGCTGATCGAAGCATCGGGCTGTGGAGCTGTGTTAGATCTTGATCAGGTGCCTTGCCCGAGTCAGGTTCCGCTCGAAAAGTGGTTGATGAGTTTTCCCAGCTATGGATTTTTGCTCAGCGTTCGCCCTGAGCGGGTGACGCAGGTGCAGCAGCATTTTCAACAGCGAGACATCGTGTGCGAACCGATTGGAACGGTAGAGCCAGGGTCGCAGCTTTGGTTGGTCTGGCAAGACGAAACCGCGTTATTTTGGGATGTCGATGCAGAGGCGCTAACCGGGTTTTCAATTATGCCATCATCACCCACGAATGGTTCTGGGCGAGGGTAAATCGAGATGAAATCTTTGGATATTGCGCTGCTGACCTATTCTACAAAGCCCAGGGGCAGCGTTATTCACACGTTGGAGCTGGCTGAAGCCCTGCACAACCGAGGCCATCGAGTCTGCATTTATGCGCTAGATAAAGACGGTCAAGGGTTTGATCGTCCGGTAGCTTGTGAGGTGCGGCTGATTCCGACTCAGCCCGCAGCAGCCGATCTTGATCAGCTAATTCAACAGAGAACTCAAGAATTCATCGATTTCTTAGTCTGGCAATTTAGACTGGGCGATCGCCCCCATCAGATTTACCATGCTCAAGACTGCCTCAGTGCCAATGCAGTGTTGCAGTTTCGGGAGAGCGTCGGACGAAAATATATGCCTTGCATTGTCCGCACGATTCACCATATTGAGGCTTACACGAGTCCGTATTTGAGGGATTGTCAGGATCGATCGATCCGGCAGGCGGATTTATGCCTGTGTGTGAGTCAACACTGGCAGCAGCAAATTTATGATCACTACGGCATCCACACGCCGAGGGTCAACAATGGCATTAACGTGCAGCGGTTTGCTTCCACTGCAATGCGACAGGATTCACCTGAGTTGCAAGGTGATGTGCAGGCACCTGTCCTCAATCCGTCCCAGTCGAGAGCAATACGTACTGCGCACGAGCCAACGAATGCTCCGACTCACCCTGACCCGTTCAGATTCTTGACGGTCGGCGGCATTGAGCCGCGTAAGAACTCGATTAATTTAGTGCGTGCGTTTGCAAAGGTGAAGGCCGCTTATCCCGATACGCAGCTAGTGATTGTGGGAGGGGCGACGCTGTTTGACTACCAAGCCTATCGAGACGAGTTTTTTGAGGAGGTCTCGCGTCTTAACCTGCGGGTAGGAGAAGATCTGCTGTTGCCCGGAGTGGTGCCTGATGCAGAACTGCCTGGGATTTACCAATCTGCTCATGCTTTTATTTTTCCATCGCTGAAAGAAGGATGGGGCATGGTGGTGTTAGAGGCGATCGCCTCCCGACTGCCTGTAATCGTGTCGCAACAGCCGCCGTTTACAGAATTTTTGGAAGCGGATCAGGCGTTGTGGGTTGATCCCGCTGCTTCTGACTCTATTGCTGAGGCGATGCTGAGGGTGACAGAAGAGGCGATCGCCTCCTCGCTCCGAGAGAGAAGCCAGAGCGTCTTACCTCGCTACAGTTGGTCAGCTTCTGCCCAGCTCCACGAAACTCACTATCGTCAATACCTGGCGTCGATCTTTGCCCACAAAACCCTATCTTAGAAAGCTACGATGAGCCGCGATGAAAATCTTCTTTGACACAGAATTTACAGGCTTACACCAGCACACAACTCTGATTAGCATTGGGCTGATATCGGAGAGCGATCGCACTTTCTACGCTGAGTTCAACGATTACGATCGCTCTCAGCTCAACAACTGGCTCAGAGAATATGTGATGCCGCATCTCCGATTTCGTGCTGTTCACACGGCAACGCCGGAGCTAAATTTTGAGCATCACGAGATGAAAGCAGCTCAATCGGTGATTGTGGCAGCCCTGTCAAAATGGATAGCTCAGTTTGATGCTGTAGAAATGTGGGCAGATTGCCCAGCCTACGACTGGGTGCTGTTTGGCTCCCTGTTTGGCGGGGCACTGAATATGCCGGAGCATATTTTCTCCAATGCATTTGATGTTGCGACATTGCTGAAAATATCTGGCATCGCTCCCGATACTGATCGCAAAGCGTTTGCGGGCATGTCTGATATGAGTCTGCATAATGCGTTAGACGATGCCAAACTGGCGAAGGCTTGCTACGAAAAGCTGGCCGTGAAGCGGTCAGGTGGTGATTTGATTTGAATAGATTCCATCAGAAAAAACTGGGATGCACCCAAACGACACAACGATAAGGAGGAATTTTCCGATGCCTGAGATGCGATTTCAGATTGAATGGCCCGATGGAGCGAAGGATCTGTGCTACTCACCGTCGCTTGTGATCAAAGAATATTTCGAGCCGGGAAAAACCTATGAGCTGACAGACTTTGTCAGTCGGGCTAGGGAATCTTTGACCATCGCGAGCGATCGCGTCAAGGCGAAGTACGGTAGTCCTTGCGGTCTTGCCCTAGGACAACTGCAAAGCATTGAGCAAACGGCGACTCAATATGAGGCTAACCCGAGTTCTCAAGTGAGAGTTTTGGCGTTTGTTGAATAACGGGTGTTAGAGGATGTTTGAAAAGTATTAGACAACACGTTGGAACAATACTGATCCCCCTAAATCCCCCTTGAAAAGGGGGACTTTGAACGTGGTTCCCCACTTTTTAAGGGGGGCAAGGGGGGATCTGAAGTAGCAGCGACTTCTCAAACATCCTCTTAAATAGCGTGGAGTGAATCGCTGAATCAACCATAAGAAAAGGAATTACGAGGGTAGCCCTGTAGAAAAAAGCAGGTTCCGCAGTGCTTCCTGGCTCAGCACCGTAACCATTGAAGGGAAAAGCCCTGGCATAAGTGACAAAGCTTAAAGCTTTGTAGCGAAAATCACAGGAGTAGCGCAATTGCAGCGCTTAAGGTCAGTTTATCGCCCTTATTGATGCGTGGTGCTGTATAGATGCGGCGTCAGATCCACGCAGCAGTAGGAACAGGGCGATCGCTCCTATCCAACGAGGTCTTGTGTCATGAGCCATCACTATTCAGTTATTATCATTGGCGGCGGACAGGCAGGGCTGTCGATGAGCCATTGTCTCAAGCAGCGAGGCATTGACC
>JBARXP010000055.1:0-3452 GCA_049647405.1 Elainellaceae cyanobacterium
CCGTGGCGATCGCCATCGAGATCATCAAAACTTTCCCATGCGATGACAAATTCTCCATTGGCGTTCATCGCAATGTCAGGAGTATCGTGATCAATCCCTTCCGTTGTACTGACCACAAAACTATCGCCAATGGGGGTTCCGGTACTATCAAACCGACGGGCATTGATAGTTTCAATGTCAGTGCTGCTGTCTTCCCAAGCAATTACAAAATTTCCACTGCCATCAATCGCCACAACGGAGTCATCCTGAGAGCCATTGGTGATGTTGTTGACCGCAATTTCATCTCCGACTGCATTACCTTCAGCGTCATAGGCTTGAGCAAAGATTCCATTGCCATTGGCATCTTGTCCTAAGCTTTCCCAGGTGATGACAAACTGTCCGTTGGCATTCATCGCAATGTCTGGAGTGTCTTGGTTGTCCGTTGTTTCGGTATTCACCAAAAAAGAATCGCCAAGCGCATTACCATCACTGCCAAATCGACGCGCTCTGACCTCGTTGTCATCTCCTCCACCGTCAGTCCATGCGACAACAAAGTTTCCGTTTGCATCCATACCCACAGAGGAGACGAATTCATTACGAGTGGCGTCTGCTGCGACTTCAATTTCGCCGCCAATCGCAGTGCCAAATCGATCGTAGCGTTGGGCAAAAATACCTGCATTGCCGCTATCTGGATCGGTGCTTTCCCAAACTACAACGTAGTTGCCTTGAGCATCGACGGCAATATTGGGCAGTCTTTGATCATCAACGGTGGTGGTGTTGACCTGAAACTCATTTCCTACAGGAATTCCAACCATGATTTTTTCTCCCAATGGGTTAGGTGAATCGTGAATCGTTGTGTAGGCATGCCATACGTCCCTTGTCGTTAAACCCTGAGTACACGTCGGGAGACGACCAGAGTATCGAAATGGACAAGTCAAATTCGAGCCTTTTTGTGGAGGGCTTTGCACCCCCTAAAAAGGCTTTTGTCCGAATCAAAATGGCAATAGCTGTAGATGCGCACACATCCCAGAATGGTTTGGGACGGTGCGATGTCGTTCTATAGGTGATACAGGCGTCAGCCCATATTGGATTTAAATGGAGGGAAAAAAGTTTTCGGCTTAGCTTGAAATCAAGGACGACCCTAGATTTCTCCTATCATCACAGGCAGTCCACCCGGCTCTAGAGGAGCAGAACTGGCATCTTGGGTCACAAATAAACCCGTGGTTTTCACCCCTTCTGGTGGCGTTTCTGGTGGCGTCAATCGCACAGATACTTGCCCTGCCGAATTGGTGTTAAATTCACCGCAAAAGAGAACATCGCCATTTTCTAAGGTGAGCCACATGCGATACACCTGGTCAACAGGTAAGGGAGGCAAGTTACTTAAAGAAACCACGACCTCCTGCCACTGCCCCGCCGTAAACAGCAGCGTTCCCCCCGCTGTTGCGGTGTTTGTCTCATCCAGACCTTCTAAAGCAACCAAACGGCTATTGGGTCGTTGCAAAATTTCTGCAACCCGTTGACTCTCGCCTTCCTGATCCAGGGTGCTTGCCAGTTGAAACCGCAGTTGAGCATTATTCGCTCCGAGCAAGAGAGCAATCAATGTGGTTATCGCCGCAATGATTTTGCTCCAGGGAATCGATCGCCGAGGGTTGAGTGATGGGCTAGGGGATGGAAGATCTGTAGATGAAGTCAACGTCTCTGTTGCGGCGGTTGACTCTAACGTCGCGTCGTAGGCTGCAAGAATCTTGGCTTCCAGGTCTGGAGGAGGGGCAATCGTAGGTAATCCATGAGGGAGCGATCGCAAACTCACACTCAGGGCATTGACCTCTCGCTGTAGTTCAGGACGTTCCTGCAAAAGAGCCTCTAGCTGATGCTGTTCGTCATCGCTCAAATCACCCAAGACATAGCCCGCCGCCAGGGCTTGTTCCTCGTCGGATAGTGGCGTTGATGGGTATTGGTGTGTCATCCGACTGCGTCTCCCAAAAGCTGTCTGAGTTTTACTAATCCTTGACGAGCGCGGCTTTTAATCGTCCCTAACGGCAATTCTAGCTGCTGTGCGATATCACCATGGCTCATGCCTTGGTAATAATTGAGTTCTAGAATCTGACGTTGTTTGTCTGGCAGTTGCACCAATGCCTGTCGAACCTGTTGGGACTGTTCAGTCAGCGACACTTGCTCAAGGGGGGTGGGAGCAGAGAATTCAGAGGGTGTTACGGTTTTGAGGCGATCGACAGAACGCTGACGACTCCCGTGACTCGCAATTTTGTTAAGGGCGCGCGATCGCACAATCACGCATAAATAGGTGCTGAGAGAGGCTTTTTGTGGATCATATTTGTGGCTATTCATGCTTTCATCTTTCCAAAAAGTGAGAAACACTTCTTGGGTCAGATCTTCAGCTTCAGCAGATTGCTTCAGCATGCGTAAGGCCATCGTATAAACGAGATTGCTGTAGCGTCCATACAGCACTTGTAGAGCATTTGATTGCCCTGCTCGGAGATAGTGAATCAGTTCAGCGTCTGATGCATTAGAAAGGTGCTCCATCGGCTAAACGATCAGTCCTACATGCGACGGCATTGGATTCTATCTCCCAAAGCGTTGTGAACACGGAATCTTGGATTCAATGATACGGACTAAATGTATCATTATGTTCTGAGTTTCGCTAAACCCCAGAGTCCGCGCTGAACTCTGGGGTCTATGCTTACACGGGCGGTTGCCCCTGCATTGGCAAACGTCCGTCCTTGCAGAATCGTTTTAGGCTTGCAGCGTGAAACTGCCAGCGTCGAGCATGGGAGCCCCTTCAATGGTGGCAAACTGAGCGCCGTCGCCGAACCCGGCTTCAGTTCCATTTGCGTTGTAATAGAGTTCGCCGCTATTCGCGCCGTAAACAATGAGGGCATCACTCAGGGCAGCTTCTTCCACGCTGTTGACCACTGCAAATTCACTGTCAGATAGTGCCCCACCGATGTCACTCGTCAACTCTGTAAAGACGGTAACGTCCAGCACGATGCTATCAGTGGCTCCAAAGTTTTGAATTTGATCGATCCCAATGTCTGCTGCGTTGAACGCCGCACCCGTATCAAAGCCAATTGAGACGACACCGCTACCGCCAATCAGCGTGTCATTACCAGCACCGCCGATGAGCAAGTCCGCGCCATCGCCGCCAATGAGAATGTCATCGCCCGCACCACCAATGAGGATGTCGTCACCGCCGCCACCATCAGCCGTAATTGGAGTCAAGGTACCGCTGGCATTCAAAAAGTCGTTGCCATCACCGCCGGAGAAGACAACCGATTGCACCGCACTACCGGTAAGGTCTCCAACCGTTAGCGAATCATCACCGCCTTGGCCGTTAATCTCAAACTGTTCAATCTCTTCATTCGTCAGGGTAAACAGCCCAAGGTTGAGGCGATTGAAAATCGCTTGACCATCGACTTGCTGAAGGTCAAACTCATCGCCAGCGCCGTCGGCACCGT
>JBARXP010000056.1:0-22249 GCA_049647405.1 Elainellaceae cyanobacterium
TATACGTTCTTGCCTTGCGTTTTAGTCGGCTTGAGCCGCGCCCCTCAGTTTGTCACCCATCCAGCGATCGCCAGTGCTCATGATATTTGGGCAAACCAGGTTGATGCAGTGGTCATTCCAGCCACAGCCTGCGGCGGCAGCGCTGTGCTAAGCTTCAGCCAGTCTCCTGCCGAGATCATCACCGTTGTTGAAAATCAAACGCGGATTCAGGTAACCGACTCTCATCTTCAGATATCGAGCCGACGAGTAGAATCGTATGTAGAGGCCCTTGGCGTCTTAGTTGCCCATAAGGCAGGGCTAAATCTAGCGTCTCTTAGAGCAACGTCAAATTCTTTAACTCCCTTGGCTTCTCCGATTCAGAAGCCTTCGCCCCAAATGGTGCAAAACAGGCGATCGCCCTCTGATCACATTCCATCTCAGCTTTCATCGTTGCCGAACCCTACCCCTAAATCGTGAGTCATTCTTCTCCTGATCCTAATTTCGAACCCATGACGCGGTTTCAGATCTTGTCTGCCATGCTGGTGACGGCAGTGATTCTAGCGGCGATCGCCCGTATCTGGATGATCTTTGACGCCGATTTGCTGTTGCCGCTCAATCCGAGTCTGGCTTCGCTGGGCTGGGGGATCTTGACCGGGTTGGCAATCACCGCCATGAGCAGCGTGATTTACCGCCTCTGGCCCCGCTATCGCAACAGCGCTGACATGTACCTAGAAATGGTGCTGAAGCCTCTGGTTTGGCCTGATCTGATTTGGCTTGGTCTACTGCCGGGGCTGAGTGAAGAGCTTCTGTTTCGAGGGGTGCTGCTGCCCGCCATAGGCTTAGGGGTTGGCGGCATTGTAATCTCCAGTCTTTGCTTTGGCGTGCTGCACTATAGCGGTTCTGAAAACTGGCCCTATATTGTTTGGGCAACGATCATTGGTGGTGTTTTAGGAGGCAGCACTCTGATATCAGGCAGTTTGCTTGTCCCTGTTGTGGCCCATATCACCACTAATTTTGTGTCGAGCTGTTTGTGGAAGTTTCGCCAGCAGCAAGCCCAATAATAGACCCCATACTCGCTATCTCCGGGTCACAGAGCTTGCTGAGGGCTTACTGGAGGCTTACTGAAGGCGCTTACTGTGAATTAGTAGAGTCAGCGTCGCTGGTGACCCTGCGCCATATCTCTATAGCATCTTCGCGCGATCGCCCCATGCCATCTTCGTAGAGCCGCCAAAATTCCTCCCACCAGTTTTCAGGTTGCTGATGATTGCCGTCATACTCAGTCGGACGCCCCGTTGAGCCGTCTACGACCAAACTGCCCACATAGTCAGCTTCTGCATAAACCCGCGCAATTTGCTGGCGAATTTCCTGCACGTCTTGTTCTGAGATAACGCCATTGCTAGTGGCTTTGTAAAACTGAACCGTCGCCCGAATCGGAAAATCGGGGTCGCGCTCAATCTCTAGCCCGTCAATTTCAGTAAACGGCCCTTCAATTTCTCCGTGACCGATGACAGCTTCTTCTACATCGCTCTCCATCATTCTAAATTCTGACGTGCTTGGAGCCATCATGACGCTGTCTTCGGCCATGCCAAACGACATCGGATTTTTCTGACGCAGCGGCACCTGAATCAGCAGCACCATGTTGAGGCCGTCTCCAGCAACGCGATCGCTCGTATCTGGTGCATCAGGCTCTTCACGACCGTCAGGATTTTCACTTGAGAAAAAGTCACTCACCCTCTGCCCGGTGAGGCTGGCGCGATCGCCATCCTGATTAAAAAACAGGCGCTGTCCCCAAGTTTGTCCAGCCTCGAAGGCATCCCGCTGGTTATCGATAATGGTGACGCTCGTGCCCTCGCGAGTCGCCATTATCGTGAGAACCGCAGGATCACCAGGATAAGACTGATAGTTAAACAGCACCGGGTTAAACTCAGCCATGCCCGCTTGGGGAACGGGCAGGAAACAAGCCTGAGCACTGACCAAAACATGGGTATCTCGATCGGCGAGAAGGGAGGTTTCGCGCCCTGCCCACGACTCGGGCTGACTCAAATATTGACGCAGATTGCCCAGCAATTCTTCTAGAGAAACAGACCGCAAGTCTTCGCCCTGGGCATTGCCCACGGGCACAAAAAACTCATCAAGAGGAACATCAGCCGTCTGATCCGTAAAGTTGGGATAACGGATCACGGGCATCAGGTGCAGGCCATAATCTCCTGTTTCAGGGTTTTGCTGCTGCACCTGAATCGTCATATCGCTGATGTTAGGCCCAACCGCCGAATTATCGTAGCGTCCGGTATCTTCCCAGGTGACGTTGAGAATATCCAATCCGTATTGATTGACCAACTGCCGAGCGGTCTCGTCGTAAGTCATACCTGTCGTTTGCTGAATCACCCGCTGATACCTGCGATAGTCATCCTCAGAATCTGGGCGATCGCTCCTGTTCGCTTCTTCGCCTGGATCAGCAACATCATCATTATTGGCAGGAGCTGAACCAGCGCCCTCACCAAAAGAAATGCTGGCCAACTCTAAGGCCATGTCTGGCGTCGCAGGCATGGCGATCGCCCCAGAGATGACTCCAGCAGCCACGCTGAAAAAGCCGAGTGAGGTTAAGAGGGTCAGCAAAAAAGATGACGTTCGCATCAGGTGCTCCGTTGAACTTGAATAGCCACAGGCTGGATTACCCTTCAACCCTAAGCGATCGCATCCGGAGAGACAGGCGAGGTTTCAGTTTTTGATACGCCTTGATTCAGTGCCTCATTGAGGGAACGTTAGAGGGAACGTTACGCCTATTTTTTTTAACAAAATTTATAGTGAAAATTTAGCTCAAAAATGCTGAAATCCTTGGGTGAGACTCAAGATTTGATCATCATGCCGACCGCTGCGATCGCCCAGCACAACCCGAGGCTCATCGGTAATATAACCAATGATCGCAGCGTCTGACCCCAGCTGCTTCACCAGTGCCTGCCCCAAATCTTCTGGCACACACAGCACCAGCTCAAAGTCTTCACCGCCATAGAGCGCCCATTGCATCGCTTGTTTGGGCGATCGCCATCGAGACAAACAGTCCGGCATCGGAATCTGCCCATAGTCAAGCCAAGCTCCAACGCCGCTTTTTTTGCACAGTTGCACGACCGCATCTGCCAACCCGTCGCTACTGTCCATGCCCGCTAAAGAGCGCGATCGGTCAAACGCGTTCAGATCGTGCAGCAACGCCACTACATCGAGCCGGGGTCGAGGACGCTGATGGGCTCGTATCAAAAACTCTCGCTCGTTTGCGGATAGCTCAGAAGTGATGCTGCCAGATGAGCCAGGAGGTAATCTTTGAGACTCAGCGCTTTGACCCTGAAGCAACAGTTCCAACCCGCCCCGTGATGCACCATGCACCCCTGTCACCACCACCACATCTCCAGGCTGTGCTGCCGTTCGCAACAGCGCCTGCCTGGGTCTAACATAGCCAAAAGCGGCGATCGCCACAGATACAATCGGCGATCGGCAAATATCTCCGCCTGCGATAACTGCATTGTGAGGAGCCAGACAGTCGGCAATGCCGCCGTACAGTTCTTCTACCTGAGCCACCGGAAAATCACCAGGTAAGCTCAAGCCCACGGTAATGGCCTGGGCGATCGCACCCATGGCCGCGAGATCCGATAGGTTGGCGGCAGACGCCCGCCAGCCCACATCAGCGGCAGACGTGGTAAACACCCCCGGAGTCGCTCGGCCCAGGCTGAAGTGAACGCCATCCACCAAAACATCGGTCGTGACAACCAGGTTATAGCCTGACGGCACCGACAACACCGCCGCATCATCCCCAACAAGGTGAGGAGGACAAAACTGATGCAGTCGCTCTAAGAGACCCTGTTCACCAATGTCAGAGACGTTCAAGACTTCATTGCTTTGCGACGTTGTTGGAATGCTTTAGTGGAAATGCTATGACGGCTCAACCAGATTTTCGAGCCCCTTAACAACGCTGGCCGATTCGATGCGATCGCCCACCACTAAGCTATCGAGCACGTCCTTACCGTCTGTGACATAGCCAAAGACAGCATAGCGCCCATCGAGTAAGTTCAGGCCAGCGGGAGTCAGCTGCGCTTCAAATTTGAGGAAGAAAAACTGAGACGACGCGCCGTTAGGGTCGCCGCCGGGACGAGCCATTGCCACAGTACCGTAGGCGGCAAAGGGAAGCACTGGATCATCGAGATAAAAACCTGCCGACTCCATCGTTTCGCCATAGAGCGGTTCGTCATAGCCCTGAACCATAATCTCCATGGGAATAGCACGATACTCGCCTGTTTTAGGATCGATAAATCCTTCATCGGCTCCTGGTGGGTTGCCCGTCTGCACGACATAAAAATCTTCGGCACGAATAATCTCAAGCCCGTCGTAAAACCCACGCTGAATCAGATCCACAAAGTTCCCAGAGGTGACAGGAGCGTTGTAGCCATCGGCCACCATGGTCAAGATACCCTTATTGGTTTCTAGTTCGATGGTGGCTCGTCCTAGCAACTGGGGTAAATCGCTGTATTGTTCCGGCACCTCGAAGGGAAACCCAGTCACCATCATGCCTTCAAGGTCACCAACGACATCCAGTATTTCACCACGCTTCGTCCAGACCTTCTCTTTGTCTTGTTCATCTACTGCCGTCTGAAGTTGATCCAACTGGGTGGTCAGGGAGGTGATCAGCACTTCAGCATCGGCCTTTCGCGCATCGGGGATATCTTCTAAAATGCGCTCAGGATGACGCAGCACTTTGCTCGCCCGAGACACATTGCGACTCACCGAGCCAACTCGACGGCTACCTTTAACCCGCAGCGTTTCAGCGATGTCTTCAAGTTCTAGTTGCAGGTCGCGAATAGTCTTGTTGTCGATGGGCAATGCATAGCGCAACAGCGCTTTGCCATCAGAAACCGCATTGCCGGGAGGCAGCCGACTGATGAGGGTGCCATTGGGGAAAGACTCGTCAGGCAGCGGCGCGGCGATCGCCCCACCATTGCCCAATCCCATACCCGTCAAGACTCCGAGCACGATAATAAGACTCAGACAGACGCGCTTAAATCCCTCGAACTGAGGCATTCTCTGGATAGATTTGAGGCCATAGGTCTGAGCCCAAGAATGGCGATCGCTCGTCTTGGAGCTAAACCAGTGATTCATCACTCGTTTCAGAGTCGTCGTGGGAAACAAGTAGTTTTGCATGACAGAAGCAAACCGTGTCAAAGAAAAGGAATTGCGAACCAAGAAAGCCATAAATATTGCCCGGAAATGCAGCATCATACGGTCAAAGAGAAATTAAGAGTAAATGAATCAATAATCAGCAAATCTGAGTCAGAGTCAGTCATAAAAAATCACGAGCTGGAGTGAGCTGTCATCGCTTAGGTGCGTATTTTGCCTCATTCCATTCCTAGAATTTCACTATCTTAATTCTTAGAATTCCATGTCTAATCTTGCCATAGCGTCGTCACTGAAGCTGAATGAATTCAAATTAAGCCCCCGTTAAGCCCGCCAATGAAGAATCTCCACAGTGATGTGAATGAGGTATCCTCTTGAGGGTTACAATAAATTGCCGATTGTTCTCCCTTAGATTCAAAGGCTCATGATTTCCAGTAATGACTTCCGCACCGGTGTAAGTATTGAACTCGATGGCTCCGTCTGGAAAGTCATCGAGTTTTTACACGTCAAACCTGGCAAGGGTTCTGCTTTTGTTCGGACAAAGCTAAAAAATGTCCAGACTGGCAGCACCGTCGATCGCACCTTCAGAGCGGGGGAGACGGTGCCTCAAGCCACAATCGACAAAAGCGTCATGCAACACACCTATCGTGAGGCAGACCAATATGTCTTCATGGATATGGAAACCTATGAAGAATCTCGTTTAACAGACGCTCAAATTGGCGATCGCGTTAAGTATCTCAAAGAAGGGATGGAAGTGAACGTCATTCGCTGGCAAGAGCAGGTTTTAGAGGTAGAGCTTCCCAATTCTATTGTGTTAGAGGTAACCGAAACCGACCCCGGCGTCAAAGGTGATACCGCCACAGGAGGGACGAAGCCTGCCATTCTTGAGACTGGGGCTCAGGTTATGGTGCCGCTCTTTATTTCAATTGGTGAAAAAATCAAGGTAGACACGCGTAACGATTCTTACCTTGGTCGCGATAACTGATTTAAAGCGTAAGAGCAAAGCTTTGAGTATGAGCGTTGACTGATGTTCAGGTTTGGATGATTCAGCATCAAAGCCATCAGCATCAGCACGGCTACTGCTCCGGGGTCAACATTGATTAAGTCAACATCGATAAGTCAACATCGATTAAACAGTGATGTGGGGTGATTGGGATAGTGGAACTGACGTTTGACGAAATCCGAGAGCTGCTGGTTTCTCTTGGAAACTCCGATATCGAAGAATTGACGCTAAAAAGCGAAGAGTTTGAGCTAACGGTTCGGAAATCGTCGCCCCATAACAACATCGTGCCGATGGCTCAGCCGATGATGCCGACGGATCCCGCTACCATGACACTGTCTAATACGATGCAACCTAACACGATGCAACCCATGATGACGATGCCATCGGGAGCCATGATGCAGCAACCGCCGACGGCAGGTTCTCCACCTCCATCGTCTAGCACAGATTCAAAACTGCTGGAAATCACTTCTCCCATGGTGGGCACCTTTTATCGATCACCGGGGCCAGAAGAATCTCCCTTTGTGGCTGTGGGCGATCGCATTAGCATTGGCCAGACCGTCTGCATTATCGAAGCGATGAAGCTGATGAATGAGCTAGAAGCTGAGCTGTCTGGCGAAGTTGTTGAGATCCTGGTCGAAAATTCTGAGCCTGTAGAATATGGGCAAGTTCTGATGCGTGTAAAAGCAGTGTAATCGCGACCTAGATTCCGACCACACTCCACATGCTGGTTTCTCTGGCTGTTGCTACCCATTAGTCAATCGATTTAGTCAATCGATCCAAAAGCGCGAAAGGAAGGCGATCGCCTTCCTTTCGTCATGATATTTGAGCGTCTTAATCAATGGGTTTAATCAGGTGATGCCGTGAGATCGTCATCATCAAGATCGAAGTCATCGTCATCATCTTCGATGATCATATTAGGGCTGATCAGCGTAATGTCGAAATCGTCAGGCGGAACAGTCGCAACCGCATCGCGGCTGAGCATGTAATAAACCGCAAAGACTTGAGGCCCAAATACGATTTTGTCTTCATCTTCTAAATCGTGCGCCTGTAGCTTTCGCCCATTGATAATAAGGCCGTTGGAGCTAGTTCTTCCTTTTAGGTTTCCATCGACGATGCGATAGTAAAAGCCGCCATCGTCTTCATCGTCTCCTGCCCGAGGCAACTGAACTAAGGTGGCATGGCGGCGAGAAACAAACTGCGAGATTAGCCGAATGTCGCACTTTGGGTCGCGACCAATCGTGTAGAGAGGGCTATCTAGCATATATTCTCGACGACCCTTGTCATCTTCGACGATGAGCAAGTGATTTTGGCGTGCTTCTGAAGGCATTATTCGATAACACTATAACGAAATACATCTTGATACAGTCGTGGTAGACCGACTTTACTAAAAACGAGGGCTTTTCTCTGGAATGAGCTTTCTCAATATCCAAAGAACTTGAGCTTGCACAACTACAAATCCTCAACACATCCTAGCTCAGATTTTTGCAAGTTCAACTTGTAGGATTGACCTCTTCACATTCTGCGATTTGATCGACAAAAGTCACTTCTGTGTGGCTGGTCATTCTTGAGTTAGTAACTGGCAATGAGCATAGAGATACAGATTTCAACCATGGGCTTCAACCATGGGCTTCAAACACAGGCTTCAATCGTAGCGACCACAGATCGGGACAATGCTTCATAGTCATATCCCCCTTCTAGGCCAAACAAAACGTTAGACGTGACCTGAAGGCAATGGCGAGCAAGATATTTGAAGTCTTGGGGTTCCAAACATATACGGGCAAGAGGGTCATCAGATGTTGCATCATATCCTGCACTGACGAGAATCAAGTCCGGACAGGCATCTTTGAGAAACGGAACCACTTGATATTCAAACAGAGGCCGATAGTCTTCTATGGTACTGCCTGCTTTGATTGGAATATTCAGCACGTTGTTAAACTTGCCGATCTCAGATCGGTCTCCCGTGCCGGGATAATGGGGAGACTCGTGCATAGAGCAATAAAAAATGTGCGGATGGTTCTCAACGATGGCCTGGGTGCCGTTGCCATGATGGACATCCCAGTCAAAGATTGCCACAGTATTCACATCCGAGCGCTTTAGAGCATAATGAGCGGCGATCGCCGCATTAGAAAAGATGCAGAAGCCCATGCCTTGCTTTGCCAGGGCATGATGTCCGGGAGGGCGCACTAGGGCGAAGGCAGGACGATGGGCTGACATCACCTGATCGACTCCATCGATCCAGGCTGTCACGGCTAAAAGCGCGACGTCATAACTCTGGGGCGAAACAATCGTATCGGCATCGATTTGGCCTCCACCCCGGTTGGCAAGGCGACAAACAGCATCAATATACGGTTGCGGATGAATCGCCGTGACCGCATCCATTAACCGATTTTCTTCGCAACCTAAGGGAGTCGGCGATCGCCAATCTAGATGTTGAGCAACGCTTGAAGACTTTAGAGCCTCTACGATCGCCGTGAGTCGCCCCGCGTTCTCAGGATGAAACATCCCAGTGTCATGTTCAAGAAACCGATCAGAGTAAAAAACAGGAACCATAGCTGAAACTCAATCTGCGAAATTGGAAATTGGGCTTTTCAGTGTAGCGAAAAGCAGCGAATTTTGGTCTCTGTCGGCAACCTTAATGACGCACTATTTGATAGGGCTCAATTCCTCACCCATCAAGCAAATACGGCACTAGGAATGCATGTTAAAATTACGAGAGTGTCTATACTTATTTGCACCTAAAACATCGTTCAAATTGGCGTTTACTGGACAGATTTCATAGGGGCGATCGCACAACCTCTCTAGCTCATCATAGGCTCATCTCATCTTCTACCGATTTGAATGGCTAGCCGCAAAAGCTAACCCGATAGTCAAGGTCGAAATCAAGGGCAGGCGTTAGGTTATGTGACCAAAATTCAAGCGAACGGCGTGAGTCCTCCGACGGGGGCACACACTCAAGTAGCATCATTTACTTATGACTACCTACTTAATTTCGAGCAGAGCACTATCAGAGCACTATGAATTCAACGATTGAAATCGCTAATTGACAAAAACAGCCCTCGCCAGATGACCGGGTACTCGATCCGTTGACGGCTCACGAGGATTAGAGCCTAGGCTCAACACGTTGAGTTTAGGGCTTGCTGAAATCCACTATTCCTTAGTATTTGGAGTTTTTTAAGGTATGACGACCCCAGAGGAGAGAATTATCTCGACCGATCTGCGGAGTGAAATGTCGCGTTCGTATCTTGAATACGCGATGAGCGTAATTGTCGGGCGGGCTCTCCCCGATGCAAGAGATGGTCTCAAACCTGTTCATCGTCGTATTCTTTACGCCATGCACGAGCTGGGGCTGACCGCCGATCGCCCCTTCCGAAAGTGTGCCCGTGTGGTCGGAGAAGTGTTGGGTAAATATCACCCCCACGGAGACACGGCGGTCTACGACGCTCTCGTGCGGATGGCCCAACACTTTTCGATGCGATTGCCGCTGATCAATGGTCACGGCAACTTTGGCTCCATCGACAATGACCCCCCGGCGGCCATGCGATATACCGAGTGCCGCTTGCAAGCACTCACCACCGATGCTCTCCTGCAAGACATTGAAGCAGATACCGTTGACTTCGCTGATAACTTTGACGGCTCTCAGCAAGAACCGATTGTCTTACCGTCGCGGGTGCCTCAGCTATTGCTGAACGGCTCATCAGGGATTGCAGTGGGCATGGCCACCAACATTCCACCCCATAACCTGGGAGAGCTGATCGACGGAGTGACCGCACTGATCGCAAATCCCGAGTTATCGGATACCGAACTGCGTCAATACATTCCGGGGCCAGACTTCCCCACCGGAGGGCAAATTCTTGGCACCAGCGGCATTCGCGAAGCCTACCTGACTGGGCGCGGCTCGGTGACCATGCGTGGAGTCGCTAGCATCGAAACAATTCAGCAGCGGAGTCGGCCTGAGCGAGAAGCCATCATCATTACGGAGCTGCCCTATCAAACAAACAAGGCCGCTCTCATCGAAAAAATTGCCGAGCTAGTCAACGATCACCGAATTGATGGCATTGCCGACATTCGCGATGAGAGCGATCGCAACGGCATGAGAATCGTCATCGAGCTAAAGCGTGACGCCTACCCTCGCGTTGTTCTGAATAACCTCTACAAACAAACCCCTCTGCAAAACAACTTTGGGGTAAACATGCTGGCTCTGGTCAATGGTGAGCCTCAGATCATGAGTTTGCGGCAGATGCTCCAAGTCTTTGTTGACTTCCGCATCGAAACCATTATTCGTCGCACCCAGTATCAGCTTCGCAAGGCACAAGAGCGAGACCATTTACTACAAGGCTTACTGGTTGCGTTAGAAAACTTAGATGCCATCATCCATCTGATTCGTCAGGCTCCAGATGCACCTACGGCGAAGCAAGGGCTGACTGATAGATTCCAGCTATCTGACTCCCAGGCCGATGCCATTTTACAAATGCAGCTGCGACGATTAACGGCTCTTGAAGCCGATAAAATCTTGCAAGAGCACAACGATTTGCAAGAGCGCATTACAGATTTGCAAGATATCTTAGCTCGGCGAGAGCGCGTTTTAGAGATCATCATCGAAGAAATCACGGTGCTCAAGGCTACCCATTCAACCCCTCGAATGACGGTGATTGAGCAAACTCTAGGCGATCTTGACGACATCGATCTGATCGCCAATGAGCAGGTGATTGTGCTGGTGACTGAGCAGGGCTACATCAAGCGGATGCCCATCAGTACCTTCCAGGCGCAAAGCCGTGCGACTCGGGGCAAGGCCGGAGCCCGCATGAAAGAAGACGATGGTGTTGATCACTTCATCGGCTGCTGCGACCATGACAGCATTTTGTTTTTCAGCGATCGCGGCGTTGCTTACTGCCTCAGGGCTTACCAAATTCCAACGGGGTCTCGCACCTCTCGGGGCACCCCGATTGTGCAGATGTTGCCTATCCCGGCCCACGAAAAAATTACTTCGGTGGTGCCTGTCAGCGAATTTGTCGATGACGAGTATCTCGTGATGCTAACCCGTGGGGGCTACATCAAAAAAACCGAACTCTCGGCATTTAGTAATATCCGCGCCAATGGTTTGATTGCCATTTCACTAGAAGAAGGCGATCAGCTCCGCTGGGTTCGACTCGCCCGTTCTGAAGACAGCATTTTCATCGGCTCTCGTCGAGGGATGACCATTCACTTCCGTGCTGATCATGACCAGCTTCGCCCGCTTGGGCGTCCGACCCGAGGCGTAAGATCGATGGCCCTACGCGCTGGGGATGAGCTAATCAGCATGGATATTTTGCCGGGTGAATTGGTTGATGCCCTCGTCAGCAATCAAGAAAATGACGACGCAGACGAAACTGATTTGGAGCTAGAGGGCGACGAGTCACCAGAAACTGAAACGGTTGCTCAACAAGGCCCCTGGGTTCTAGTCATCACGACTGGGGGGCTGGGCAAACGAGTTCCGGTAGGTCAGTTCCGGCTCCAAAACAGGGCTGGGCTGGGGTTACGGTCGATTAAGTTCCGCAAGAAAGACGATCGGCTAGCGGCTCTCCGTATTGTGGGCGAGACGGACGAGTTTATCATTGTCACCAATCGAGGGGTGATTATTCGTCAGCGGGTGAATGCAATTTCCTGTCAGTCTCGCTCGGCCACAGGGGTCTTTGTCCAGCGATTAGACGAAGATGATGCGATCGCAGCGATCGCCCTTGTTCCCCCCGTCGAACAAGAAGCGGAAGGGCTAGAGGGCGACGAGACCGACGTTCTTGACGTAGAATCTGAGACTTTAGACGGTGATAGCCCCAGCGAATCGAATGAGGCAGCAAATATAGAAGAGAGCAGCCCTGTCGGTGCTTCAGCCATGGCTGAAGACCCTGGAGCGGCTAGCGAACCTGCCGAGCCTAGTTCTGATTCTGAAGCCGATGCTGAATAATCTGAGCTTCAATCAGGGCAAGTGAATCTACTGTGAATCGAGCATCTCCTTCTTCGCAATCGTCCACTCGCGGATTCAAGCTCATGGCCCCGCTGCGACAAACTCAGTTGGGGTCGCCGCTCACAAGGGCGATCGCCCTTGTGAGCGGCATCGCGATGGCTCTCTCTGTTGAGCCTGTTGCCGCTTGGCCGTTGGCATGGGTTGCGATCGCTCCCCTGTGGGTGCTGATCATGGGATACGGTTCTCGCCAGTCGTCTCTCTGGGACGCCCTTCGGCTGGGCGCGCTGTGGAGTATTGGCTACTACGGTCTGATGCTGTCTTGGGTGACGGGCTTACACCCCCTCACCTGGATGGGAGTCCCTTGGCTAGCCAGCGTGGCGATCGCCCTCTTGTGCTGGGGGGCAGGTACGCTTTACTGCACAGCATGGACTCTCCTTTGGCTCGGAACGTTTCGCGTCTTGACGACGTTCCAGGAGAAGTTGAATCGACCGTTCAATTTTTCAGCTCAAGCAAGTCAGGGTTACGGCTATCTTTCCCCTGGCTCTACTCTGACGCAAGTGCTCTGGAGGTCGAGTCAGCGAGTCTTACTGGGGGCAGCCCTCTGGTGTGGCATGGATTGGCTATGGCGCAACTCATTCCTCTACTGGCCGTCTTTAGCGCTAACCCAGAGCCCGCACAACTTGGTTATTCTTCATCTGAGCCAATGGGCAGGGCCAGATGCAGTGGCGATCGCCATCATTGCCGTAAACGGGTTTTTGGCAGAATCTTGGATTGGGTGGCACAGAGCCTCAATGCCTTCGTCTACGCCATCGGCACAGTCTCTTGCTCATCGAACAGCGGCGCTCTGTGGGGCGATCGCCCTGATTTTATTCATCAGCCTCCACGGCTTGGGAGCCATACGATTCGCGTCGGATGGCTCAGCAGAACTTTCTGGGGAAAAATCGGCACTCGCCACCCTGTCAGAATCGTCTTCCCCAATCCCAAACCCTCTCTCGATTGGCATGATTCAGGGCAATGTGCCAACTCGGATCAAGCTCTACGAAGAAGGGCTTCGACGGGCTTTTCAGGGTTACACCGACGGCTATGAGACCCTGGTTGATCAGGGAGTCGATGCGGTGCTGACCCCAGAAGGCGCATTCCCGATTATCTGGAATGACCCCATTCAAACTCGGACTCCCCTTTATCGTGCGGTGCGCGATCGCCATATTCCCCTCTGGTTAGGGACTTTCTTTCCAGAGGGGCGTGACTTCACCCAGAGCCTAATTTCTCTCAATCGAGATGCTGAGGTGGTTGGGCGCTACAGCAAAGTTAAGCTCGTCCCCTTCGGAGAATATATTCCCTTCGAACCGATTTTAGGTGCGATTGTGGCTCGTCTCTCTCCGCTAGACGCCTATATGATTCCAGGCAAGGCGGGGCAGCGTTTTGATACTCCCTTCGGACTAGCGATCGTTGGCATCTGTTATGAGTCGGCATTTCCTCAGATTTTTCGCCAACAGGCTCAAGCCGGAGGCGAATTTATCCTGACCGCATCAAACAACGACCCTTACGGCACAGCGATGATGGCGCAGCACCATGCCCAAGATGTCATGCGCGCCATCGAAACCGATCGCTGGGCCGTCCGCGCCACCAATACAGGCTACTCAGGGGTTGTCGATCATCACGGGCGCACCCTCTGGCGATCGCAGCCCCACATCTACCAGCTCCACCAAGCCACCATTGGTCGTCGCGACACACTCACGCCCTACGTTCGCTGGGGAGACTGGCTCACCCCAACGGTGCTGCTAGGGGCGATCGCCAGCTTAGCCCTGTCTTGGATAGGCTGGGCGATCGCATTAAGCCGCGATCGTCGGGCACCTTAACTCACGTGCAACGTGATCCCGACCATTTAATTGATTTCAACATTCCGCTACGAAAACTGAGCAGAAATCGCGAAAAAAGCCAAAATCTCGTTACAATTATTGGACAACACGACTCTCAATTTTCTGTACCGGGGTTAGCTGCAATTCTTCACGCACCAAGAATCGCGTTTCAACCTACACCGGATAAAGATAAAGGCACTTGGAGAAAATTCTGATCAGTTGATACCGCATTATTTTTTCGAAGAACGAGTCAATACAAGCCGTGGAGCCGCTCATGCAGAAGCAGGTTCGACGGTTTTTGTTTATGATTGAGAGTCTATGGTACACCGCACTTTTTATGGTGCAATTTACACGCACTCTTCGAGGATTTGGGCAAAGCAACAAGCACCATTGATTGTTGGTTAATCTCGTTGAGTTTATACAATTCCAGTTTACGTAAGGATTTAGGGCGACTTGCTCGGGAGAACTATCCATGCTGCATCGCAAAATTTATCAACTGTGCTGTGATGGTCGTGAAGTCTGGATCTTTCTACGAGATCAGCAGCGTTGGATCGAGCGAGCACGGATTCTCGATATCGAAGGCGACTTAGTGACCGTGCGCTACGAATCTGACGAAGAGGACGAAATCTGTTCTTGGGAAGAGATGATTCGCCTCGACAGTATTGGGTCTGTGATGCAGCGCCTAGCGGCTGTTCCCAAAGGAGATGTTGAGCCTTTGGTTTCAGACGATTGCCCTGAAGCAGAACAAATTCGTAATCCTCAGTCTGATTCAAACGAAAGCTGACGGCCACTGCATCACAGGCCAATAAATAACATAAGTCTTGGTTCAATCTGCTGAACCAAGACTTATGTCGAGATTTAAAGAAGATTTATTGGGTTGATGACAGCAAGCATATAGTCCGCAGGTGAATCAGCAGATGACTCAGCCTGAAGGGATTCACGGGACTGCAACCCACGGGACTGCAATTAAAAAGTGTTGCTCAGCTTGCCCACGAGGCATGTCAAGAGCAGTATTTTTGAGGGTGCCGATGACAGAAATAGAAAAGTGCTTTCGTGTCAACAACTGATGACATCAGGCGGAGAAACAAAGCTGAGGCGCTCAACAACCGTCACGCATCGCATCGCTGCCATAGAAACCTACAAACAAGACACCTGCAAACAATTCATGGAGTGCTGTCTGAGGCTCTTAAACGGCTGCTGACTGAGTATATTGGAGCTGCCACATTCGGCTTCCTAATTTTATGACATGGCTCTCAGAGCCGATGTAAGAGCCAATTTTTATTGGATGATGCTTGCATCATCCAATGCTTGCAAACTATATTTCTTGAGCATGGATAGCTTGGCACGTCGCCAAAATTTCCATGTCCATGTCACTAACTGTGCTGATAGAGTGCAGCCCGACTAGCTCAACTGCACCTGAAGCTCCACCATCGGTTGAAGCAATCGTTTCTTCCCGATCGATCGGCAATGAGTGATTGTAAGCTTCTTGCTCGTAGCTGCTGATGACCGTTAGATTCACGTTCTCTGATCCGACTTCTCCATGGAAGCAGTCGAAGGAAGATGATACTCGGTAAAAAGCGCCAACTGTCTTGCGATCGCGCACTTCCATAACAGCGTAGTCAGTATCAAGTTGCCCAGGCTGTGGCGATCGCCCATAGAGGTAAACTCCATTAGCCGGAAAGTCTGCCTCAGCCTCAGATGCTGTAGTGACCTCGACTGCGGCAGAATGTGAAGCTATGGAGGAATCTGAAGAAGTCTCAGTTGCTACGGTTTCAGCGTTTGCAGCAGGTACACTAGCGAGAAAAACACCAAGAATGAGAATGAGCCTTGCAAGAGGATGCCTAACGCGCTTCCAAAATGATTGATCCGTGACCCATTGCTTCAATAACTTCCGCTGCACAGTCCATCCTCCCAGCAAATTTGACTATCTTCTATAGCGCATTAATTTATATAAAGCCCTATTTCTGCCCGCTACTCTCGCGATTTGACGAATCATCACAAGAAATTTGTAGAGAGCCGTGATCGATTGACCCAAAGGTCTCTCTTCACACTGATCAGGCTAAATGAATTCGACTAGCTGCGTGCTACCCGTTGGGACAATGCCTGAACTGGCTAATGAAATGAGCAAACTACATCTCACTTGCCTCCCACAGGTTCTATACTCCTTGGTTTCGGAGAATTTCTCAGTGATCCTCCAATGATCCCAATGTGATGACTATCGACCTAAAAAGTGATTCTAATCACAAAATGTTGGAGATGAGCACGAGTTTTAAGGTGTTCGACATCCCTGAACGCTAGAAGCTTCAGACCTTTGCAGCGTCAGTTTCTACTGAGCATCTAAGACTAAGGCGCATCAGATCAGCTCTTAAAAAATAACCGTCCTGATTGATTTCTTTCCGCAACGTGTGCCGAGGGTAACCCCATAAATGACTCGTGAGCAAATCTCACAATTCCTCAACGCAAGGGTTTTCTCAGAGAAGCGGTTTTTCCTAGCGGAGGCACGAGAGGCACGATACCAATATGAACCAGCGTGTGGCCTACCCCTACCGCAGGGTTGCGATTAGCCGTTGAAAGTTTCTGTGGGGGAAGGTTTAGCAGGTTAGTACGGTAACGACCCAGATCCCCATCCTTCTGAACTTGAGTCATGGGAATCCATTCTGTCTGGGTCAAGCTCGTCTGGGCTGAGCCAAGTTGAAGCAGGTTTCAGCAGAGGAGGAATCGGGTCGTCGGGGTGAAATTCGAGTTGAGTTTCTCGTAAGCCAAGGTAGCCCGATTCGGCAAATGCCAAGAGGACTCTCTGGAGCGCCAGCCATACTTCTGACTCATATTCCCAATCGCCTTCACGAGGCGATCGCCCAGCAATGGCTCGTAGTGCCCAGAAATAGGTATTGCGAACAACCGACCCCTTCTTTTTATAGAAGGGCACATCGTCGGCGTGAATGAAGACAACTTCGTTCTCAATTCTGGCTCTCATGGCGTTGGTCTATTAGGTAGTGAGGGAGTTAGTGAGGCACTCACGAGAAGTATTTCGATTTAAGGCAACCCGATTTGAAGCAATTCAAATCCATTCATTCGCTGATGAACGCATCTTCGCTAAATTAGCCTCAGCTGTTGTGCGGTAGATTCGCACGCCGATCGCCGTTCGGGAGTTGCTTCATCAGCGTACAAGGATGCGGGCTGAGGATCACCCTCTTTGGACTCGTGGGTTGCGGAATTAAACGCCAAATCCACGGCATCATCAGCCATAAGAGCCTGGGCAGCAGTCAGCAAATCTGTAGATAGATCGGTCAAATCTGAACGATGTTCTAAATAAGTTTTGAGTGCATCGAGGGGTTCTAGCCCTTGGCCCAACCCCAATTCTGGTAAGCGAGGTCGCGCCAGTTGACTGACCAACTCTGGGTGGATCGTAGCAGTGTGGGCGATCGCCAAAGCCTCTTGCAGCTCAGCCATGTTGAGGGCGTCGAGCTGATGGGGTCGAATTTGATAGATCAGCCGCACAACGGCATCTTCGATATCAGAGGAGCGCACCTTCTCCAGCAGCACCTGCTGGGCATCCTCCACTTCGGTAACGTTTACGCGCAAGGTGCGGAAAGGACGCACCTCAAGCGGGCAAAATTCCACTTCTGCATGGCCTTGTTCCAAATTGACTCGCACAAAGCCTTTTTCTTCCGACTCTTCGCTAAAGTCAACTCGCTCAATGCTGCCGGGATAAACAATCGGGGGCTGGTCGTTGAGAATCTGATGGCGATGGACGTGACCTAATGCGACATAGTCAAAGCAGGGGCGACACAGCAGCGCCATCGGCACCGTAAACCCTTTGCCCACGGCCAAAAATCGCTCGGCTCCGAAGCTGGCCGTGTCGGCCATGAGATGAGCCAGCAACACGGTCGGGCAGTGGGGGTCAAGTTTACGGATCTCACCTTCGAGGGCAACTCGTAGCCGACTCAGCAGCAGCTCGTTAATCTCGACCATCGACAGCCCCTCTGTTTCAGGGCGTGTCAGCAGGGTAGAGCGGTTGAGCCAGGGCAGCGTCAACACTTGCACAGGGCCACTAGCTGTATCGATGCGGTGGGTAGTGAGGCGATCGCCCACAATCACGCTAGGCACACCCAACGTCCGGTAAATGCAGAGGCTTGCCCCGCCCTGACCTTGGGCATATTGGTCATGGTTGCCCACCAGCATCACCGTTGGAATACCAACATCGACGAGGCGGCGAAACTCACGGGCAAAGGCTTCTTGCACCAGTGGCGGCGGAGTCGCATCGGGGAAAGCGTCTCCACCAAACAGCACCAAATCTACGTCATCGGCGATCGCCCGATCGATGCATTGCCGCAGGCTAGAGACAAAATCCTCAAATCGGGTGTTAAGTCCTGTCTCAGGATTGGTATAGCCGTGGGCAAAGCCGCTGCCTAAATGAATATCTGAAAGGTGAAGAAGTTTAATCATGCCGGAAGGATAGGATGATTGAGTGCGGATGATTAGAAGAAATTAAAAGAAAAAAGCGGATGATTTAGAAGAAATTAAAAGAAAAAAGATGACTGTAATATGGCTGTAATATTGACCCGCACAAACCAAGCATATCACCTGGCATAGTACACGGGTTCTCAGCCTATCATGCCGTCCATCGTGGGGAACAAAATAGCAAGAAAGACAGTAAAGAATAGAAGAGGATAAAATTCTGGAGTGATGGTTTGGGGAAATGGGTGTCTGGCTGTTGAAGGACTCTATCGGTGCCCCCTTTGCAAAGCAAGACAGGCTAACGCGCACAAAACTTACATCGCTAGATGTCTTTATTCTCTTTCTCCATAAAGATATCGATGCCAAGAGTCTTTGCAATACGCATTCCATTCAAACTCAACGATCGATGCATTTAGCGGCAATTTAAGCATTAGGGACGGGAATGGTGAGTCAAGTCAAATCTCCTAAAATCAGCATAAAACTATTGTCAGAGCGTCGGTTTTTGGGGCTGCGTTCAACCTTAAGCTGGGGTGCAGTCGTGGCGATCGCCCTGGCAAGCTTAGTTGGTGCGCCATCCATATCTCTAGCCCAAGAAGACACGTTTCCGCCCAGCCCCCTAGAGATTGATGAAACCGATCCGCTACTGCCGACGTTGGTTGTTGATCGCCCCCTCAGCCCCCAAGAGCGACGGGTGCTAGCTGCCGCAATCAACGAGCTGTCTCTTCAAGGGCAGGACGAGTTTGATCAGGGGAATGTTTTAGAAGCCTATGACATCTGGTTTCGAGAGCTGCGGCTGCGGCGAGTTTTGGGCATTCAGCAGGAGGTTCCTGCTTTGGGACGGGTTGGCGCGATCGCCTGGAATGAGAGCCAAACCACTGAGCTGCGACTCACGACTGAACGCCTGACAGAAATTGAGCAGGAGGTGCTGTCGCGCCAGCCTGTCAACTATGATTTACTGTTGCAAATTGCCGAATCGTATCAGCAAATGCGCGCCCGGACTCAGGCGGTGCGACTTTATGAAATCATCTTGGTTCAAGCCCGAGCAGAAAATAATCTTGCCACCGAAGAGCAGGCACTCCGAGCCCTAGGTGAATTACACTTAGCCTGGTTTGACTATCCTCAATCTGCCGCTGCCTATCGCGAATTGCTGGCGTTTGTCAGAAGCCAGAGAAATAAGGTGGCTGAAATTGACGTGCTGCAACAGCTTGCCTATATCTACGACCAAGGGCAAGAACCCGCAGAGGCGATCGCCGTTCGTCGAGAACTGGTTAACCTTTTTGAGGGGCGACAAGAAATCACCGAACTACCTGCCCTGAAGCTGGCGATCGCCAATAGCTTTCTTGAACTCGATCGTCCTGATCAGGCGGCTCCGGCATTCCAGGAGGCTTTTGCCATCGCGCGATCGGTGCAGTATTACGGCTACGCCAGCGAAGCACTCCAGCAGCTTGCCGATCTCTACGAAGCCCTTGACCGTCCCCAAGATGCCCTGGTGGTCTATCGGCTTTTGCTTGACGTTGGGCAGCAGTCTTATGACTACTACATCATGATTGATGCCTACGACCAAATCGCCCGCATTCACCGCAGCCGTGGAGCCAATGACCAGGCCCTAGCGGCGTATCAGCGAGCGCTGGCGCTGGCTCAGCAGCTCAGTTTCCGGGTTGATTATTTCGCATCTCAGATTCAATCATTAACGCCATAGATCTACACGCCATAGATCTACATGCCATAGCCCTTACGCCACTGTCTTTAGCGTGCTCTAGCGTAGGCAGTCAAAGGTTCTTTGATATAGCGAATGTAGAGATGGCGCAGGGTTGACTTCATGACGCGAGGCAAGCCGAAGTCGATGGGAACCAGATGAGACGGAAATTTCCAGTCTGCGATCGCCAGTTGTTCGGGACAGCTTAAGGGAAAATCAATATCGCTCAGCACTGGATTTAAGCCCAACTGCTGCGCTGCAACTATGGTGGGAATGGCCTCAGGAGACGCGCCTAAAATTTCTGCAAGAGCGCAGTCGAGGGCGAAGACATTGGGCGAAGCAGCCAATAGATTGAGCGATCGCGGCTCGCCTCCACTGGGGCCGTTGCCTTCATGGGCAATAATGCCATCCATGATTGTGAGATTAGGGGCGATCGCCCGTGCCGTTTCCACCAACATGCGACCAAATTTTTCCCGATCTTTCCCGGCTTCCAGATGCCACCACGCCTTCATCTTGCCAGGAACACAGCCAAACAGATTTTTGACGCCCAGGGTCAGCGTCAACTGCACATGAGATTTCACCTTGGGCAGATTAATCACGACATCGGCGTCGATTGCTTCTTTGCACAGCCGCAGATGATTAAACTCATGGCTGACCGTTTCGTAGCGCTGGCCTTGAAATTCTCGAATGGGCACGTTGAGAGATTCAAGCCAAGGCAGATAGCCATTGGCCTTCGCGACCCCATAGGCACTGCCAAACGCCGGACTGTCTCCTAAAAACGGCAGTCCGCCAACAGCCTGAACCATCTCAGCGACGCAATACACAAGTTCAGGTCGGGTGGTGCATTCGCGCGTGGGGCGTGCGCCTGTGAGTAAATTAGGTTTGAGCAAGACGCGATCGCCCGGTTTCACAAAGGCTGCCATCCCTCCCAAAGGCTGGAGCAACGTTTCTAACGATTGCCTTAGCAGATCAAGTTCGTATGACGAAGCGCTCAGCAGGCTGACAGTCGAAGTACTGTCTTGACGATTTGGATCATGATTCTGAGCTTTAAGAGATAGAAGCTCTTGGGGACAAGGTGAAGTCAAAGAATCAGTCATGAATCAGTTTTAAGCCCTTCTATGAAGTGGATAGGGAAAATCAACATTGCCACCGCCAGTAATTCACCACCAGTAATAATAATGGCCGTAGCGTAGGCCATAGCATATGCAGTGCCGTATATACAGTGGCGCGCTTGCTTCAATACGGCTAAACACCAATGCAGCTAAACGCCAATGCAGCTAAACAGCACCAAGAACCTCACCTCAATCGCTCCAACCCACCTCTGCCCTAATGGCCTCGGCTTAGGGCGGTGATCCGATCAGCCTCAGAAAACACATCCTCGCCTTGGATTTGAACGAGAGGAGGCTTAGCTTCCACTTTAATCACGTTATCGATGTTAATGAAGACGCTTTGTTCAGGCAGCTGCAAAATCCACCACTCTTTTTTGAGAATGTGACGCACTTTGACCTGAATACCTTGTTGGGTGGTGGCTCCATCTAACGCTTCGTAAACCGTAAAAGATTCGTTTCGACCATCTGCGTAATGGAAGGTAAGTTCGGAAAACGTATAGGTGCTCTCGGTTTGCCCAGCTTCGCTTTGCATAATTTATCTCCTGACGCTCTTTATGAGTAATTGCATTCAATCAATCGCATCCTACCTCTAGAAACCCGAACCGAAGGCTTCGCTTCATACTCCTTATGCGAGTTTCCTTAACGAATCTCAAGAAAAACCTTTGAGGTCTCAATCATGCTCTGATGCTTGTCAAACGTCTGTTTAACGGATTTGGAGAATGGCGATCGCCAAAAAGTAGGTTACATCAGTTCACATTCGACGCGATTATTGCTCAACATTCTTAAAAAGTCGGAAATGCTTTTCCAAAAAGGCTTTTGAGAGATAAACGAGGTCAAGACCCCTAAAAGTGTCCCTAAAATGAACGAATTGCTTTACAAAAGTCCATAAACTCCCTTATAGTTTTGTTAATGGAAGTCAAGTGCGGCTTCCAAGATACATAATTCCTCGAACAACAAGGATTTATTCATATGACAACGACACTACAGCAGCGCAACAGCGCCAGCTTGTGGGATCAGTTTTGCAACTGGGTCACCAGCACCGACAACCGC
>JBARXP010000057.1:0-5576 GCA_049647405.1 Elainellaceae cyanobacterium
GTGCAGAGTTGAACTCATGGCCTATCCTAGCGAAATACCGTGTCAATTTTATGGGGTTTCGTCAAACAAATTCTAGTTCTTTGGCATATAAAAATACTTTTCACTATGAATATAAAAATCTGTTCAAGCTGAGCGCTTTCGCAAGCTGCTATTTAGTCAAATAAAGCTTGTTTAATTCAGTTTATTTTAAGGCAACGCATTTTGCGGTCAATATCTAATAAGACGATTGCTTATTTTTCACCGCCAATGTATATCGAGATGGTTATGTCGAGATTATTCAGGCGTTTCTGAAGAAGGAGACATATTCGGCATATTCAAAATCGGCAGGCGATCGCCTCTAAACACTTCTTCGCTCGTGAGTCCTAAGTCGATCACCATATCGCCTAGGCTCTTCATCACAACTAAGCCAGCAAGGGTTGGAATCGTAGTCAGGGCGATCGCTAAATCGCAAGGCGAGAAAAAAGACGGTTTTGCCATAGGTTTTGCTCCGACGTTGCTGTTCAAACGTGCTTACTTGGTGCTTACTTGACGCATTATAAGCCTTTGCATTGTAGCGCCCGTCTTGCCTAAAGGCATTGATGAGAACCGCATCGACGATCGCAACAGGTGCAATAAGCATCGATATCTTTACTCATTACCGCCTAGATTGGCAGCAGCACTGAAAATGGGATGGGAAGACGGCGTGCCCTGACAGCGCAGCCGCAGCACTCGCACCAATCGGCTAAACGTTTCTGGCAGCGGGGCGATCGCCTCAATCCATTCTTCACTGAGGGGATGGCGCAGCCGCAGTCGCCACGCATGGAGGGCTTGCCCGGTCAGGTTTACGCCGACCGAGTGACCCGAGCTATAGACCGGGTCGCCCACGATGGGATGGTTCAAATAGGCGCAGTGAACCCGAATTTGATGAGTTCGTCCGGTTTCGAGGCGAAACCCCATCAGCGTATAGTTGCCGAGGCGTTCTTCCACTTGCCAGTGGGTCACGGCTCGACGCCCCCATTTTTCTTCTGAAACGATCGCCATTTTTTTCCGCTCATTGGGATGACGACCGATGGGCTGATCGACCGTTCCGGTTAAGGCCGTCGGCGCACCATGAACCATCGCTAGATATTCGCGCTGAGCCGTCTTAGCCTTCATCTGAGCCTGTAAATGCAGCATCGCCACATCTGTTTTAGCCACGACAATGGCTCCGGTGGTGTCTTTGTCGATGCGGTGAACGATGCCGGGGCGCTGCACGCCGCCAATGCCCGCTAGAGTGGGACAGTGGGCTAATACGGCATTGACCAGAGTGCCGCCAGGGTGACCGGGAGCAGGATGCACCACCATGCCCGCAGGTTTGTTGACAATCAGGAGCTGATCATCTTCGTACAAAATATCGAGGGGAATCGCTTCAGGCTTCAAATCTAGAGGCTGGGGCTGGTCAGGCAGAGTCAGAGACAGGCGATCGCCCACCTGCACCGTCTGCTTTTTTCGAGTGCAGAGCTGGCCGTTGACGGCGACTTGTCCTGTTTCGATCAAGGTCTGAATTCGTGAGCGAGAAAGGGCCGGCAGATGATCGGTTAGCCATCGATCAAGGCGATCGCCCTTCGTGCTAGAACTGCCAACCTCTGAGGCTTCTTGGGATGCCTCTACCTGGAGATGAACCTGTGTCATTAAAGCGAACCTATTGATGCGAATCAGGAATGCAGAAAAATAGTGAACTCAAAACGGAGTCTTGAAATAGGTAGAGTCTTGAAAAACGCAGCCCCTACCTAGACTCACATCAGGGGAAGCAAGTTTGATCTCAGCTCCCCTTTATACTAGAGGCAACAAGAGATTGCAGTTAGGGTTACGTCTATCATCATGGTTTCTCCCGATTTAGCCGATTTAGCTCCGTCAGCCGCCACCATTGAGTTTTTTGACGGTATTTACGAAGACCTCAGCAATGTTAGCCTGCGGCGCGATCGCCAAACGGGCGAACGGATTGTGCTCATGAGCTTTCAGCAGCTCCAGGCGATCGAGCGATTTCGCAGCTACACCAGTCGATTTTCCAATGCGCTGAAGCTGACGGATGATGAAGGCGAAATTGCGATTCAGCCTGACTCGGTGCAGTTTGTGTTTGGTGGGCCAGAAGGAGATGACTTAGATCGCGTCGAGTGCAAATTTGCCATCGACCAAGACAGTCATTGGGATCGCTTCATGCGGTTTATGCATCGCTATGCAGAGGCCAACGGCATGGCCTACGGAGAATCTGAGCAAAAGGAGGCAGACGCATCATGATTGTTGCAATTACGGGCGCAACTGGGTTTGTAGGACAGCGTTTGGTTAAGCGCCTGTGTCAAGACGGGCACAGCGTCAAAGTATTGACTCGCAATGGCGATCGCGCTCGACGGGTGTTTCCGTCTTCCGCGTTCCCTAGCGTTGAGATTGTGGAATATACGCCAACCGAGTCTGGCAATTGGCAAGCCGCGATTTCGGGCTGCGACGGAGTGGTAAACCTGGCCGGAGCCCCCATTGCTGAAGAGCGCTGGACTCCGAAGTACAAGCAAGCCATTATGAACAGCCGCAAGCTAGGTACTGAGAAGGTCGTGGAGGCGATCGCCAAAGCCGAAGTCAAGCCCTCCGTTTTAGTGAATAGCTCCGCCATCGGCTATTACGGCACCAGCGAAACGGCCACCTTTGACGAAACCAGCCCCAGCGGCAACGATTTTTTGGCGCAGGTCTGCGAAGCCTGGGAAAGTGAAGCCCAGAAGGTCAAAGACTTGGGGACGCGGCTGGTGATCCTGCGAACGGGGATTGTGCTGGGCAACGGCGGGGCGATCGCCAAAATGCTGCCGCCGTTCCGACTTTTTGCTGGAGGCCCAATCGGTAGCGGTCGCCAGTGGTTTTCGTGGGTTCATCGAGACGACCTGGTCAGCCTGATTGTTAAAGCGCTGACCGATGGCTCTATGGCCGGAGTCTACAACGGCACGGCTCCCAATCCGGTCAAGATGTCTACCCTCTGCACCGAACTCGGCCATGTGATGAATCGACCGTCTTGGCTGCCCGTGCCCGAGTTTGTGCTCGAAGCCTTGCTGGGCGATGGTGCCCAAGTGGTGCTAGAGGGGCAGCAAGTGTTGCCCAAGAACACCCAAGACAGCGGATTTACGTTTCAATATAGTGAGGTGCGGCCTGCGCTAGAAGAGGTTGTTTCGTCGGTGTCTTCTAGCTAGGCAGATTCCATCACCTCTAAGAATTCGGGTACGGACTTCCACCGAAGCATTCGGGTACGGGCGCACGGCTGTGCGCCCCTCCAGAAACCACTTTGCTATCTACACCTTGCTAATACGCTCTTGAACCCCTATGCGCTATCGACGGTTTGGACGCACGAACTTGCAGATGCCCGTGTTTTCATGCGGCGGCATGAGGTATCAGCACTCCTGGAAAGACGTACCAGGATGGCAAATTTCTCGCAAAAATCAGGAAAACTTGGAAGCGACGATTCGGCGATCGCTCGATGTCGGCATCAACCATATCGAAACGGCGCGCGGCTACGGCACCTCAGAACTCCAGCTCGGACGGATTTTGCCCCAGTTCAACCGAGATGAGCTGATTGTTCAAACGAAAGTGTCTCCCAGCGCCAACCCCAAAGATTTTCTCAAAACCTTTGAAAAATCACTGTCGAATCTAAAGCTCGACTATGTAGATCTGCTTGGCCTACACGGCATCAATACCGACGAAATTTTAGAGTGGAGCGTGCGTCCTGGGGGCTGTCTAGACGTTGCCAAAAAGCTGCAAGCCCAGGGCAAAGTGCGCCATATCGGGTTTTCGACCCACGGGCCAACCGATGTGATTATGCGCACCATTGAGACGAATGAATTCGACTATGTAAACCTTCACTGGTACTACATCAATCAGTTCAACTGGCCTGCCATCGAAGCGGCGACCCAGCGAGACGTGGGCGTATTCATCATCAGTCCGTCAGACAAAGGCGGGCGACTCTACAACCCTTCTCAAAAGCTGGTTGACCTGTGTGCGCCTCTCAGCCCCATGGTGTTCAACGATCTGTTTTGTCTCAGCCACTCTCAGGTGCATACCTTGAGCCTTGGAGCCTCTCGCCCCACCGACTTCGACGAGCATTTGAAGGCGCTAGACCTGCTCGACCAAACCGATGAGGTCTTGCCGCCGATTATTCAGCGATTAGAAGAAGAGGCGATCGCCCAGCTCGGAGAAGATTGGTTTAAGACCTGGCATGTTGGGCTTCCAGACCATGAGAAAACTCCGGGGCAGATCAACGTTCCGACGATTTTGTGGCTGCATAATCTCGCAAAAGCCTACGACATGATCGAGTATGGCAAGATGCGCTATAACCTTTTGGGCAACGGGGGTCACTGGTTTCCGGGTCAGCCTGCTAAAAAAGTGCGGCGTCTCGATCTGTCTCCGGTCTTGGTGCAAAGCCCCCATGCGGAAAAAATTCCGGCAATTCTCGCTGAAACCGATCGCCTGTTGGGCGGTCAAGACGTTAAGCGCCTATCTGAAAGTGATTGATCTAGCTCAGGGGCTGATATTCTCAGGAGCTGGTATTCTCAGGGGCTGATATTCATGCCCAACGTCAGCCAGTAGGCGATCGCCGCACTGCCGAGAGGAACCGTCAGATTATCGATGCCTAAGGTTGAGAAAGATTCTAGTGCGGTTGCCGCCAAGGCAATGGCGATTGCAATGCCAAATACGGCCACAGAAAAGCCGTAGGTACTTCCAAGCACAAGCACGCTCACAATGGCCGATGCGATCGCCATTGTCATAGAGCCTTCCCAGCTCTTTTTCATGCCAAATACCTGATATTGATGCCGCCCCCAGCGTTGCCCAACCAGGGCGGCGAGGCCATCTCCCCAAGACATAATCAGTACACCCAGCACGACGTAGTGAGGCATATCAGCAGCCCAAAACAACGCCATCAAAATTCCGATACTGAGCGCATAGAAAAATGTGCCGAGGCTTTTTCTGCCGACACTATCGAGCAGCGGCAAAATAGGAAACCGATAGGAGAGCAGCGTCACACTGCTGAAGAGAATCGACGCAACAATGCCCATCCAGGCAGGCACTTGCAGCAGCCATGCCAAAATAATGACGTTGCCCGTACCGATATGAACAATCTTGCGGAGGGTTTCTGAGCTGACATTGCCCCACCGCCGAGCGACCAAAGCAACTCCCCCAACCCCGCCTAGCCATCCCCCCATAATGAGGATTTGAGTGACGAAGAGGGAAGGGAACGGCCAGAAATCACTCACGCTTACGGTTAACCCGAAAAACTGTACATCAAGATTCATTCATTCAGTTTAGAGCGTTACGTTTAGAGCGTTCTTAAAGGGTCAGAAACCCATATCAGCAATTTTAGAAAGTTGGGCGATCGCATCCATGAAGTGAGATAAGAACTCCTAGCATCTAGACTCAAGTTACACTAAAACCGAAACAACCTTGCGTGTGATGAACGAAAGCTGAGTCACAATTCATGCCACTTATGCATTGATTTAGATTACTGATTCCATCATCATGACTATCGCTCTCTTGATTTTTCTAGTGGGCCTTACGCCCCCGTTATATTCACTATGGATGTTGCGCCG
>JBARXP010000058.1:0-26925 GCA_049647405.1 Elainellaceae cyanobacterium
CCCCAGCCCCTTCTCCCAGCAGTGGGAGAAGGGGAGCAAGAGATTCAAAGTCCCTCTCCGCTGGGAGAGGGATTTAGGGTGAGGGCGACAAAAGTGACATGCTCCCGATCGCACCAGCCTCTTCTCAACACGTCTTTATCGCAGCACTTGGTGCTCATAACAGTTCTCATGACAGTCGGTGACACATCCTAGAAATTGATGATACACTGAGGTTAAATAAAGTCATAACGACTTCGACTTAGGATTGACTTCAAGTAAGGTTTATCGATTCTTTGGCTCTGTGTTATTCGCACTTGAAAGCATTCTTCGCGCTCGAAAGCACAAGATCACCGATGTATGACACCTATGAATGAGCAAAGGCTTTGTAGACTAAGACAATCCATGAGTCAATCAAGCCGCTTTGTCATGCTCGACTAAGCGACTGCCATCAATCCGGCTTAACTCATCAAACTCAACTTTTGTGAAGGAGAACATCTATGGTTGCTGCTACATCTCGTCCCTCTAAGCGCTTTTATCCCACCCGCATCGACATCGCCGCAGACGTGCGATCGCAGGTTGCCGAAATTCTCAATCAAACTCTGGCTGCGACTCTTGACCTCAAAACCCAGACCAAGCAAGCTCACTGGAACGTTAAAGGCATGGACTTTTTCCAGCTCCACGAACTCTTCGATGAACTGGCAGGTGAGCTAGAAGAGTACGTTGACATGGTGGCCGAGCGGGTCACAGCTCTGGGCGGCACGGCCATGGGAACCGCGCGGGTAGCTGCGTCTGCGTCCATCCTGCCAGAATATCCCTTTGATGCGATCGCCGGAGAAGAGCATGTGGTTGCCCTGTCTGAGCGCTTCGCAGCCTATGCCAAGCACGTTCGAGAAGCGATCGACTCAACGGATGATTTGGGCGATGCCGACACGGCTGACCTCTACACCGAGATCTCCCGCACCATCGACAAGCGCCTCTGGTTCTTAGAAGCACACCTCGTGAAAAAGTCTGACGTGCAATAGTAGCAAAGGCTAAGGGCAGCAGGCAGAGGGCAGTAGGCCGCAGCGTAAATGAAATAGCCTGCCGTGCAAAGGGCTCGTGCTTTGATCTGTCCTAGCCAAACTACGATTGACTGTCCGTAAGGCTATATGCTTCGACGCGACAAGGGACGGTTTCTCCGCTGGAAATTCGGTGGCAATAAGTGGGTAGCTCCAAATCATTAGGACTTCCTGCTTATGAACCGTCCCTGCTCTCTGAATCACCATCGCCTGAGATGATGTTGAGAACAAGGAATCGTAGAAGCCGTTAAGCCAATTCAGGGTGCTGTAGATTTTCCGGTAGAGAAACAGCTCCTTTTTTTCGCCTGTTAACGTTTTCCTGTGACGATGAAAGCAACCCGCTTGCCGATGTTTGTCGCGTGGTCGGCCATCCGCTCAAGATGGCGAATCACCAGCACCAACAGCACAGTAGGCTCTATGACTCCTGGTACGTCACGTTGTTGAGCTAGAACGTTGTAGAGATTTTCGTAGTCGGCGTCTACGGCGTCATCTTTGAGCTTCATCTCTAACCCAGATTCAGCGTCAAGATTGGATAGCGCAGCTAAGCTCATCGCCAGCATGGCTCGGCAACGATCGGCCATCGTTTGAACATCGGTCAGACAGTCGTGGGGCGGGTAAGGAAATAGCTTCACCGAAATTTCGCCCAGATCATCGGCATAGTCGCCAATGCGTTCTAAGTCGCGCACAAGCTGCATGAGCGCACTGAGCAACCTTAAATCTCGGCTCACCGGAGCCTGGAGCGCTAACAGCCCGATGCAGTCAAGCTCTATTTTTTTATAAAAGCGGTCGATCTGTTTATCTTGGGTTTTGATTTGTTGGGCTGCCGCTAGGTCATGATCGAATAGAGCTTTACAAGCAAGTAAGCATGAGTTTTCAACTAAGGCACCCATGAGTAGCACATCTCGCTGTACTCGACGGACTCGTCGATTAAACTGATGCCGGGTTGGTCTGGAATCGCTCAGAAAAATGCTTGCATCCATGAGGGTTTCAAAAATTGAAAAAAAGTTGAACGTAATGCGTTATCTGTGAACCGCTCCGCTGAAATCATCGTAAGGGAAACACTCTTAGGCCAAAGTCGCAGGACTGCAAAGACAGAAAATTTAGGTGCGATCGCCACATCTACATCAGCAGCAATACACCACGTGCAATTCGACACCTACTGGACTTAAGCTGATCCGTTCAAAATATTAAGAAATTAATAGAAATTATTGGTTTTATCTTTACCAGTATGTCATTAGTCAGGAAATTATCATGTATACTTCAATGCTTTCGCCCTATTTTTCGCAAGAAGCATAACTATCGAATCACTTGAGAATCTTTGGGGTGCGGGAGACCGCGGGTTAGATATTGGCGATGATGAAGCCTCCTCTTTTGTCAGCCCCTGAGGCGATCGCCAGTGTTAAGGTCTGTGACAAGATGTTCCCCTTTGTCCCAGATTGTCTCAAAGTGGTGGAAGCTCTTGTGCCCTTGCCTTTTCAGGTCTTGGTCAAGCCGAGTCGCGGCTTAATGTTGACCTAAAATGTTATGAATAAGAGTGCTTATTTGGTTGCTCAACCTCATAATCCTGTAAAAACTCAAATTAATCGGAGTTATAAACAATGTCAGATGCTCAGGTTTTTGTAGCTCTTTTGATTGCTCTAGTGCCTGCAGTCTTGGCCCTGCGTTTGGGAACCGAACTTTATAAGTAAAGCGATCTAAACCATTAAACGACCCAGATGAATGATCTAGGCTGTAGCTAAATCGAGCTATAGATGGGGGCAGCAGAGCTGTCCCCATTTGTGTATTAACTGAAATTCCATGAACTTGAATTCATAAACTGGAATTTATTTAAGGTCATGGGTTCGATTCACAAGATTTTTATTCGTTCATCGATATTCATGAGACGCGCCTATCTATTAGGGTCTTCTATGCAGGTTTTCCTTGAAGCTTTTGTGGCGCAATTGAACGGATTTGCCTTAGGGTAAGGGGACATCATTCATTATTGAATCATAGGCATTTGCCTAGCGATAAGCCCAACCCAGCCTAAGCCCTAAAATTCTTCTGGTCATTTTTCTTTTGAACGATAACGAGCCATCTGCCTGCTGCTCAAGAATATGAATACACAACATTCACATCAACTCCTTGCGCATCGTTTGCCCCAAGATAGTTCTTCACGACACCTGCACCAGTCGAGGAGAAAAATGCCTATTCGAAAACCACGGCATCGTTATAAGTCTAAGGAATCCGCACAAATTTTGGCGTTAGAGGCGATCGCCAAGCTCAGCGTCAATAGCCTGTTAGCCATTGTTGCTCTCACCGCTCTGGTGCGTTTGGGCTCCTACAACGCAGCCCAGCAGGATAAACTTCAGCTCCTCGAAGGTGAAGTGCAGGCTAGTCAGAGTCAACTCGAAGCAGAACGAGACGACTTTCACTATCACTTCGATCCCACGCAAGCTCGCAACATTATGCAGGAGCAGAGCTACCGAGTTGAGCCTGGACAAGCTCAAATTATTTTTTCGCCTGCGGCCTCTCAAGAAGACGCTTCAGAGCTTGACTCAACTGTCGCGTCACCTAGTCTTCAACCTTCTTTAGAGTCTCAACCGATGCCAGAATTCTCAAGCACTTCTGACTCTACGCCCATGCCTCAAGACAGTCTGCCCTAAGATAACCGTCTGCCCTAAAATAACCGTCGCGCCAAAATCAGATGGGCGATCGCCCCAAGGCGAAGATAACAGCCGTAGATTTGTTACCCCAACGCGTTACTTTGACGATTTCTATCGAGACGCTAAAAATATGCCCGCAGTCTTCCTTATCAACAAATTAGCAATCGAATCGACTTACAGATGAGTTCATAGAGTTAGCACCTTGTGAGCGAAGATGAATGCACGGACTCGCACGTGTTGATGCAGATTGACATCAGAGTTGATACGGAAGAAGAGTCAATAGCTTTAATCGGTGCTCTTGTGAATGGTTGGTCATGAAAGTCCACACTTATCCTGTTAGTTCTCTTCGAAAAATTAGGCAGTACATCGTGAACGGGCTTGCACTTCCTAGCGCAGAGGCAAGGCTAAGTTTTAGCAACGGATTTGAAGACGATGAAGAGATTCCAGAACCTAATTCTTTAGATGACCTTGGAGACGTGTTCAAACTCGGAGGGTTCTCAGACTTTACCTCTCCCATCATGGCGGAAAACGATGTTCCTCAGTGGGCACTTTGTTCGATTAATCCAGGTGATGTGTTGTTGAAACTGCCTGGGCTTAGCGTCAAACCCTACATGCGACTGGTGAGCTTTTTCTATCCCATGGCTGAGCAAACAGCAGGTATCATTTGGGCTGTGCCAGAGAGCTACAGCACGACAGCGCATCTCGAAGATACTCTATTGCTTGGCGGAGACATTCATCACCCGCCGCAACCCCCGGAAGCACTGAGCGATTTTATGAATGCGATTGAAGGCGATCGCTCCCCGGCTTCGTTTTTGATTGCGTCTATTCTACGCCGAGAATTTCTCGATTTTGGTTCCCATAGCGATTCCCATAGCTGGAGGCACCACCGCCTCATCGACTCAGTACCCCAAGCGCTTAAGCCCTATTGGAATGATGCTCAGCCCAAAGACTTAGTTCCTAAAGTCAACGTTTTAGAGGATGGCCGAGTGGCAGTGGAGTTTTTCACTTGCCGTGTCAAGCCCCCCATTTCAATCTGTCGCCACATCGATCAGTATCTGCGCGATCGCTACGCCGCCAAAAGTATTCAACGCACGCTGCTGAAGCTTGAGTCTCACTTTTGAAGTTTGGATCTCAATCCACTCAATCACAATACGAAGCCTGTTCATCCCTCTCCAAAAAATGTCTGTCCTAAGCTATCTGCCCATTGCTGTAGCAAGTACTTTTTGTAAAGATGTCAGCTCTAGAAAAAGGCTTTTGTGAGGCACAGGTGTCATGTCGCTGATTGCCTGACACATCTCCTGAAATGACCAAAACTCGTAGGTTGTGGTTGACGTAAGGAAACCCAACAATGCCGTTAAAATCTGACTGTGTTGGGTTTCGCAAGCTCAACCGCAACCTACATGATTAAAAGTTCTGGCTACAAAATAAAATGTGTCAGGCAGTCAGGTCATGTCGTCTCTTGTTCAAATAGATGTTTGCCTGCGATACCTTGTTGCTTGGTGGCTCCTTGGGCTTCGAGACTACGGCAGAAAAAACTATAGGTTGAGATTACAATTCCACATAAAATTTGGGTACTCTAACGCTGAGCCAGCTCACTCTCATGAAGATTACGGTTGTATTTTTCGCCACTTCTTGATCTGGTATCCCACGATAAAGCTATGGAACGGTGTGCTGTATTTGCAGCAGTCAGTTTAGCTGGGCAACAAAATTAGTCATTGTGAGGCAATTCTAATGAAGGCAGTAATCTTGGCCGGAGGGCTTGGGACTCGCTTGAGCGAAGAAACTTCTATCAAGCCAAAGCCTATGGTAGAGGTAGGGGGACAGCCAATCCTCTGGCATATTATGAAGATTTATTCCTCCCATGGAATCAATGAATTTATTATTTGCTGTGGATACAAAGGATACGTTATTAAGGAGTACTTTAATAACTATTTTCTGCATATGTCAGATGTGACGTTTGACATGCGCTTTAACCAGATGAATGTTCACACTGGCAACGCAGAGCCCTGGCGTGTGACGCTCGTTGACACGGGTGCTGAGTCGATGACGGGGGGTCGCCTCCGCCGAGTTAAAGAACATGTGGGTCAAGAGACCTTCTGCTTTACTTACGGCGACGGAGTCAGCAATGTTGATGTGACGAAGCTGGTTGAATTTCACAAACAGCAGGGGACGCTCGCGACTCTGACGGCAGTCCAACCGCCCGGACGTTTTGGAGCGATCGCCCTGGGGCCAGACCAGACTCAGATCGACAGCTTCCAGGAAAAGCCTGAGGGCGATGGAGCCTGGATTAATGGCGGCTACTTCGTTCTTGAGCCTGAAGTGATCGACTTGATTGATGATGATTCTACGATTTGGGAGCAAGAGCCTCTCAAGAAGCTAGCTCAAAAAGGTCAGCTGTCTGCTTACAAGCACCAGGGCTTCTGGCAACCCATGGATACCCTGCGAGATAAGCGCAAGCTAGAAGATATGTGGCAGAAGAATGAAGCCCCTTGGAAAGCCTGGTAAATGGTTTGTCTGTCATGTCTTCTCATGATCATGGTGGCTTAAAAGACAGGGTGGCTTAAAAGACATCGATCGCTAGGGCATCACGTTTGACCATAAGGCTGTGTTTCTGGCGATCGCTCTCCATTCAGAGAAATGTGGGCTCAGCTTTCGTGAGTCAATCCTCGAAGTCGTGTCCTGTGTTGTCTGTCTTTTGCCCGATCTGGCAATCTCAAGAGTTTTAATTGGGTAACCTTTCGCAAATTATTAGCGTTGAGTGCATTGTCTTTAGTTCACTGCCTTCAGCCCTGTTTGAACATCGTTTGTTTTGAGCATTGGGTTTGAGGATAGACAATCGACCAGACTTTGCATTGTCATGACGCATCTCACACACCGTTTATGTCTACAGGAGACGACATGAAATTTTGGAACGGCAAAAAGGTCTTTATGACCGGGCATACAGGGTTTAAGGGAAGTTGGATGTCTTTGTGGCTGCAAAGTTTGGGAGCTGACCTGTGCGGATTTTCTCTGCCTGCACCAACAGAACCCAACCTATTTACGGTTGCGAATGTAGCTGAGGGTATGAAGTCTATCGAAGGCGATATTCGCGATCTCGACTCGCTGCAAAAAGCGATGGTCGAGCATCAGCCGGATATCGTGATTCACATGGCAGCACAGCCTCTGGTGCGCTATTCCTATCAGCACCCGGTAGAAACCTATGCGACGAACGTCATGGGTACGGTTCATGTGCTGGAAGCTATGCGCCATGTCGAGAGTGCGCGGGTTGGGGTAATGATTACCACTGACAAGTGCTACGAAAACAAGGAATGGGTGTGGGGCTATCGCGAAGATGAACCCATGGGAGGCCATGATCCCTACTCCAGCAGCAAGGGCTGTGCCGAATTGGTGGTCAGCGCCTATCGCGATTCCTTCTTTTCTCCTGCAACCTACGATCAGCATAAGGTGGCGATCGCCAGCGCACGGGCGGGCAACGTCATTGGCGGCGGTGACTGGGCGTTAGATCGACTAATTCCCGACATCATGCGAGCCATTCAGGAAAACCATCCGGTTTTGATTCGCAGTCCTCACGCGACTCGCCCTTGGCAACACGTGCTCGAACCCATTGGCGGGTACATGTGTTTAGCTGAGCAGCTGTGGCACAGCGGTGCAGATTGTGCAGAGGGCTGGAACTTTGGCCCCACGGATGATGATGCCAAGCCCGTTTCGTGGATTGTGGAGCGTCTGACCCAGATGTGGGGAGATGGAGCGTCTTGGGAAGTCGATGGCGGCAATCATCCCCATGAGGCCAACTACCTCAAGCTCGACTGCTCTAAGGCGAAAGCCCGTCTAGGCTGGACTCCTCGCACGTCTCTCGCGACGGCTCTGGAGTGGATTGTCGAGTTCTATCAGGCGTATCAAAATAACGGAGATATGCGATCGCTCACTCTGGAGCAGATTCAGCGGTTTCAAAGTCTCGACACGTCGGTGACACCTCCTGTGATGCCCACGAGTGCGCCCTCTTCCCTCACCTCTGTCGGGTAGCCTGATCTGCAACGAACCCTGAAGGTTGACTCAACCTTCAGGGTTCTGTCTAGATGAGACCTGTAGAAGCGGTGTCTGAATGCGATCGCCTTCTTAGGAATGAGGATCGAATAAAATCCAAAACTTTGGTACGGGCGCACAGCTGTGCGCCCCTTCACGAAAACAAAATTGCAGATTAATTTATTCTCGATCCTTAACATGTGGAAGAACTTCTGAACCGACGATAGAGAAGGACTTCTGGAGCGATCGCTCCATTATCTGAACCCATTGTTTTCGTTATTGTTGAGAGAGACGATTCACCTATGCTATTTACTGAAACGAAGCTGCCAGGAGTCTTCATCATTGATGTAGAGCTGCGAGAAGACTATCGGGGCGGCTTTGCCCGAGCCTTTTGCGCCAAAGAATTTGAAGCGCACGCCATTAATCCGTTTGTGGCTCAGTGCAACTTATCTTTTAACCACAAAGCCGGAACCTTGCGCGGCATGCACTATCAGATTGCGCCTGCTTGCGAAACGAAGCTGGTACGCTGCACCAAAGGCGCAGTTTACGATGTCATTATCGATTTGCGTCCCGACTCTCCTACCTATAAGCAGCACATCGGAGTGGAGCTGACTGAATCGAATCGACGGGCGCTCTACGTTCCCCAGATGTTTGCCCACGGTTACCAGACCCTGACCGATGATGCCGAAGTGATGTATCAGGTGAGCGAATTTTACACCCCTAACTGTGAGCGCGGAGCCCGATACAACGACCCAGCTTTTGGCATCGAATGGCCCCATGAGATCGCGGTGATTTCTGAAAAAGATGCAAACTGGCCTCTGATGGAAACAGTTCCAGCATAGACAAAGTTTGGGAGGGCTCACGCTACGCGTCCTTACGCTTTTTCAAATGACATGTTCTGAATGACATCACGCACTGAGGATTGACCCTATGATTATCGTTGATACTGCATTGCAGGCTCGTGCTGAAGCAGGAAACCCTGTCAAAGTCGGCATGATTGGCTCTGGCTTTATGGGCTGGGGCATCGCCAATCAAATTATTAACTCTGTTCCGGGGATGGAACTGGTGGCGGTGTCGAGCCGCAATGCCAGCAATGCCAAGCGTGCCTACGACGAGGCAGGCGTTGAGTCGGTCAAAGAAGTTCACTCGGTGGCTGATCTAGAAGCGGCGATCGCCAACGGACAGCCCGCTATCACCGATGACGCCATGCTGCTGTGTCGGGCTGAGGGCATTGATGCGCTGATTGAAGTAACGGGAACCGTTGAGTTTGCAGCGGGTGTGGTGCTGGAGGCGATCGCCAACAAAAAGCACGTCGTCTTGATGAATGCTGAACTCGACGGCACCATCGGCCCGATTCTCAAAGTCTATGCCGATAAGGCTGGGGTCATTCTCTCCGGCTGCGACGGAGATCAGCCTGGGGTGGAGATGAACCTCTACCGCTATGTCAAGAGCATGGGCATGACGCCGCTGCTCTGCGGCAACATTAAAGGCTTGCAAGACCCCTACCGCAACCCCACCACCCAAGAAAGCTTTGCTCGCAAGTGGGGTCAAAAGGCGCACATGGTCACCAGCTTTGCCGATGGCACCAAGATCTCCTTTGAGCAGGCGATCGTCGCCAATGCAACGGGTATGAAGGTGGCCAAGCGCGGCATGTATGGACATCACGTGTCGGGCCATATTGATGAGTTCACCAACCTCTACGATGTCGATCAGCTCAAAGAACTCGGTGGCATTGTGGATTATGTCGTAGGAGCCAAACCCGGCCCCGGCGTCTACGTCTACGCCACCCAAGACGACCCCAAGCACAAGCACTATCTCAGCTACTACAAGATGGGCGATGGCCCCCTCTATAGCTTCTATCATCCTTACCACCTCTGCCACTTTGAGGTGCCTCTATCGGTGGCTCGTGTCGTGCTGTGTAACGACACGGTGCTGGCTCCTGCCGGAAAGCCTGAAGTTGAAGTCATCACCACGGCTAAGACCGATCTGAAGGCGGGTGAAACATTGGATGGGATCGGCTACTACATGACCTACGGTCAGTGTGAGAACGCTGAGGTGGTGCAAGCTGAGAACATTTTGCCGATGGGATTGGCTGAGGGCTGTCGTCTCAAGCGAGATGTCGCCAAAGATCAGGTACTCACCTACGACGATGTCGAGCTACCTGAAAATCGCCTTTGCGACAAACTGAGAACAGAGCAAAACGAATACTTTGCGCCTGCTAAAGTGCCTGCAATGTCGTAGCCAAACGATAGCTAGCCGCATAGGTAGCCGCAACACGTCTTTATTCTTCAGCAGACGTATTCATGTCTCGACAACAACCGCAGAGGTAACCCACGGGTTGCTTCTGCGGTTGTTTTTGTTGTTGTTGTTTATTGCCCTGATCGAGCCATTTGACTGAGTCGGTTGCATCAGCGCGGAGCGCCATAACTGAGTCGGCTGATCACACTTGGTATCGGCACATACAGTATTTGTGAGCCTGATACAGGACGGTTGAGTGTAATAGAACACATGGCGATCGCATTCAGAGGAGAGGTAAGGGAATGCGCATCTTGCTTGTTGAAGACGATATGCAGCTTGCGGACTCATTGGCAGATGCTTTGGCCGCACAATGCTACACCGTTGATGTGGTCAGAGACGGTGAAACAGGCTGGCATCAGGTTTGTGCGCTCAACTATGACTTGACGCTGCTTGACGTTGCTTTGCCCTATCTAGATGGCATTCAATTTTGTCGGCGGTTGCGATCGCACGGTAACTCTCTTCCGGTGCTGATGTTGACGGCCAGAGACACCAGCCAAGACAAGGTGATGGGTCTTGATGCGGGTGCTGATGTTTATATGGTCAAACCGTTTGATCTGCAAGAACTGCTGGCTCAAATTCGGGCCATGCTGCGGCGGGGTGCGGTGCCTGCCCCCGTAGTGTTGACCTGGGGGAATTTGCGGCTCAATCCTGAAACCTATGATGTCACCTACAACGGCAAACCCATTCGCCTGACGCCGAAAGAGTTTTCTATTTTGGAGCTGCTGATGCAGCACGGGCGACGAGTCTTGAGTCGAGATTTTATCTTGGAAAGTATCTGGTCGTCGATGGAAGCTCCGGGCGAAGAAGCCGTTAAAGCCCATGTCAAATCGCTGCGCCATAAACTGAAGCAGGCTTGTTCGTCGGGTCATCTCATCGAGACGATTCATGGGGTCGGTTATCGGCTCAAACAGGTTCAGCTCTGATCGTTTTTGGTGGTAAAAAATAATAAATTGGGTGAGAAAATCGGACTGCCACAATCGGTCTGCCACAATCGGTCTGCCAAAATTGGGGGGCCAACATTGGATGACCAAAATCGGGTGGCCAGAGTCACCGATATCATGGCTCATTAAATAAACGGCTTCAACGGATACATCGCCGCATTGATGACAGGGTATAGTGTTGTGTGCCTAGGGTATAGAGTGAAATGCTATGGACTTATACACCGTTGACACCTACCTAAAACCTCGGCAGTTGCAGGAGTTGCCTCCTTGGGAAGACGGATGGGCTTGGTTGGCAGGCGGCACTTGGCTGTTTACCGAACCGCAGCCCCAGGTCGATACCCTCGTCGATATGGGGCATCTTGGCTGGGCTGAGATGGAGGTGAGTGCAGCAGGCTTAACCCTAGGAGCCACCTGCATCATGGGTCGGCTTTTGGAGATGGATTACCCTTCTGAATGGTGTGCGGTGCAGGCGCTTCAGAGTGCGGTACACGAACTCGCGTCGTTCAAAATTCAGAATATGGCGACGGTGGCCGGAAATCTCTGTCTGGCGCTGCCTGCCAGTACCTTTGCCCCGGTGATGGTGTTGCTGGGTGCCGAGTATTTGATCCAGCCGCTTGAGGGCGAGCCGTATCTATTGCCTGCGGCAGAGTTTCAGGTGGGAGCGAAGCAAACAGTTCTCAACCCCGGTGACATTTTGCGCCAGATCTACATCTCGGCAGATATGCTCACCTGGAAGGTCAATTATCGGCGCATTTGTGTGGCGACAGCGGGTATTGCGGTGGCGATCGCCGTTGCGGCCTACAATCCTGTCACTCAAGAGGTGCGGGTTGGGCTGGGCAGTAGCATTCCAGCGCCGAGACTGTTGACTTTTGAGGGCATTCCATCGGCGGCTGATATTGAGGCCGCTCTCGACCAGCACATTCCCCTAGAACAGTTCATTGATGATGCGACGGCGAGTGCGTCTTATCGTCGCCACGTCACGGCGGTTTTGATTAGACGGGCGATCGCCGAAATTTTAAGCGACACGTGATCAGCTCAGAATTCTTCGCTCAACGTTCTGAGCTGGGAACAGCCCACGTTCTCCAGCCCACGGTCTACAGCCCCTAACCTTTTGAGATTGTTTGAGATTGCACCCATGAATATGACTGCAGATAGCCTTTCTTTACAGATCAACGGGCTCCAGCGTCAGGCCACCTGCCCCCCTGGAACAAGTCTACTGAGTCTGCTGCGACAGGATGGCTGGATGGGAGTGCATCGCGTTTGCGAATCGGGTGACTGCGGCAGCTGCACGGTTTGGGTCGATGACGTGGCGGTGCATAGCTGCATCTATCCGGCGTTGCGAGCAGAAGGAGCGGCGGTAACGACCATCGAAGGATTGGCTGACGATGGCGATCTGGTTCCTATGCAGCAAGGGTTTTTGCAAGAGCAGGGGTTTCAGTGCGGCTACTGCACTCCTGGCATGATTATGACGGCTGAAAAGCTCCAGACCCAAGACGAAACCGAAATTCGGCGGGCGCTTGATGGTAATTTGTGTCGCTGTACGGGCTATCAGGCGATTGTAGCGAGTATCTTGGCCGGACAAGCTGCTCGCACGGGTGCCGCGACCGCGACTCTGACTCGTGCAGATGCGATGTCGTCGCCTGTTGGTCAGAGTGTTCCGAAGCAAGACGGCCCCGATATCGTCACGGGCAACCCTGTCTACACAGCAGACTGGTCTCCGGTGGGGTTGCTCCACCTGCAAGTGGTGCGATCGCCCCATGCCCATGCTCGCATTCGCGCCATCGACACGAGCAAAGCGGAGGCGCTGGAGGGCGTTCATGCGGTGTTTACCCACGCCAACATTGATCCGAAGCTGACCCAGCGTGCCTACTCGACAGCGGGTCACGGTGCGCCTGTGCCTGACCCGCATGACCACTATTTGCTCGACGAGCGAGTCCGATTTGTGGGCGATCGCGTTGCCGCAGTCGTAGCAGAATCTGTGGCGATCGCCAAGCAAGCCTGCGGGCTGATCGAGGTAGATTATGACGTGCTGCCCCATGTCATCGATCCCTATGCGGCGATGGGCGATCGCGCGGCTGAAATTTCGGCCTGGAGCGATCCAGAAGCTACGCCTCCCAACCCGCCTCTGATTCACGACGAGTCTACGTCGTTTCAGATCGACGATCCCACTCACAATATTGCGGGTGAGGTCGCGATGGAGCGAGGTGACGTGGATGCTGGATTTGCCTCTGCCGACCAGATTTTTGAGGAGACCTATCACCTGCCTGCCGTTCAGCACTTTCACCTGGAACCCCATGTCAGCACAAGCTGGCTCGAAGAAGACGGCCAATTGGTGATTCGTTCGAGTACCCAGGTGCCGTTTCACTGTCAGCGATTGCTGTCAGAGCTATTTGATCGGCCCATCGATCAGATTCGAGTCTTTAAGGCAAAAATGGGCGGCGGCTTTGGCAACAAGCAAGAAATTCTCACGGAAGATCTCTGCGCTCTCGCGACGCTCACAACTGGACGCCCAGTGCAGTGGGAGTTTAGCCGCCAGGAAGAGTTTACCGCGACCAACAGCCGCCACGCGACAACGGTTCACTTGCGCATTGGGGTGAAACGAGATGGCAGTCTCACGGCGATGGAAATGCGGGCGATCGCCAATACGGGAGCCTACGGCAACCACGGCACCCAAGTCGTATTTCTCACGGGCTGTATGCCTTTGGGCCTTTACAAATGCCCAAACCAGCGGTTTCTTGGGCGATCGGTCTACACCAACACCATGCCCGCCGGAGCCTTTCGCGGCTATGGCGCAACCCAGGGCGTGTTTGCGGTCGAGTGCCTCATGGATGAAATTGCCCAGACGCTTCAGCTTGGATCTCTGGCCTTCAAGCGCCGCCATTTGATTACGCCCAGCGATGAAGTGCTGATCGGAGCCGATCACCATTTCCATTTGTTGGGGAGCTGCGGCATTGATGCGGTCATCGATCAGGTGGCGCAAAAGTTGGGCTATGAAGCCGGATTGCCCGCCGTGGAGGTAGATGCCTCGCGGCGACGCGGCATTGGCTTTGCGATCGCCATGCAGGGCAGCGGCCTCGCCAAAATTCACCTAGCGACGGTGCGGCTGACCCTCAAGCCCGACGGGCGCTATGAGATGCGCACGGGTTCAGTAGACGTGGGCACAGGGTCAGATACGAGCCTGCGTCAGATTGCGGCTGGAGTGCTAAACACCACCGTAGAACACATCGATCTGATTGCAGCAGATACCCAAGAAACTCCTTTTGATGCAGGTTCCTACGCTTCTGCCACTCTCTATATTTCAGGGGAGGCTAGCCGCCGTGCCGCCGAGGCGTTGCGATCGCACCTGCTCACCCACGCGGCTCAACAGCTAGACCTACCGCTAGAAAGTCTAAAACTCCAGGGCGATCAGGTGGTGTCACTCCAGACGCCACCTCTGTCGCTCTCGCTCACGACCCTCACCGATACCGCCACAGAACCGCTGACCGTAGAGCGCGACTACGCCGCTGATCGCTCCTCCCTCACCTTTGCGGTGGTCGGAGCCGAGGTAGAAGTCGATATCGATACGGGGCGAATCTCGGTGCTGCGCTGCATTCAGGCTCTCGATATCGGCAAAGCGATTAACCCTCGCATCTGTGAGGGACAGGCCGTAGGCGGAGCCGTTATGGGGCTAGGCTATGCCCTGCGAGAAGAGCTGAAATGGGACGATAACGGGCACATGCTTAACCCTCATCCCCGCACCTATCGCTTGCCCCTAGCCAAAGACGTGCCACCGATAGAGGTGATTTTGGTGGAAGAAACCGACCCCTACGGCCCCTGTGGTGCAAAAGGCATCGGCGAGATTGGCACAAACTGCGCGGCTCCGGCGATCGCCAACGCCGTTGCCCATGCCACAGGGCTTCGCCTCAAAGAACTACCCATGACGCCCGAACGAGTCTGGAAAGCCCTTCAGGAAAAGCAATCGTGATGAAACACCTAGAAGCAGTGTGCGCTGGGTTCAAACATTAGCGGCTGTTTGGCTGAGAAAGTGGCGATCGCCTGGGCATTGAGTCGTGGTATGACACAGCTCAAATTGTGGCTTCCGTAGGTTGGCGTTGAACAACGTGAAACCCAACATCGGCAATGCTTTTGTCGGGTTTTATGGTAGCAATCGAGCCTACATGTTTTGCTGGGGCAGTCTAGTTGGCGATCGCCCACCAACCCTGTTTAGCCGTCTAGCTTTTTCTGGATGAGCTGATTGGTCAGCTTCGGATCAGCCTTACCCTTGGAGGCTTTCATCACCTGACCGACAAAGAATCCCAGCATTTTCTTCTTGCCGCTGCGATATTTCTCTAGCTCATCGGGGTGAGTCGCAATGACCTCGTCGATTAGCGGTTCGATCACGGAGGGATCGGAGACCTGCACCAGTCCTTTTTTCTCGACCAGCGCCTTGGGTGAGCCGCCTTTTTCGAGCAAATCGGGGAGGATATCTTTGCCGATTTTGTTGCTGATGGTGTTTTTCTCAATCAGCCCAATCAGTTCTGCCAGTTCTTCGGGCTTGATAGCGATTTCGGCAATCGTGAGCTTGTTTTTGTTGAGGTGGGCGCTGATATCTTGGGTAATCCAGTTGGCAGCAAGTTTGGCGGTTGCGCCTCCGGCGACTACGGCTTCGAAGTATTCGGCGACCGTGCGATCGTCTGTTAGCACACGGGCGTCGTAGGCCGACAGGTCTAGATCTTCCTCATAGCGAATGCGCTTTTGGGCTGGGAGTTCGGGGAGTTCGCCCTGCCAGGTGCTGAGCTGCTCTTTCGACACCTCAATCGGCCCTAGGTCAGGCTCTGGGAAGTATCGATAGTCGCTGGAGCCTTCTTTGCTCCGCATACTAAAGGTCTGCTGGGAGCTTTCATCCCAGAGGCGCGTTTCTTGGCGAATTGTTTCGCCTGCTTCCACCGCTTCGATTTGGCGCTCGATTTCATATTCGATCGCCTTCTGAATGGCGCTGAAGGAGTTCATGTTTTTGATCTCCACCTTCGTGCCAAACTTTTCTTGCCCCACCGGACGCACGGAGATGTTGACATCGCAGCGGAGAGAGCCTTCCTGCATGTTGCCGTCGCTGACGCCGAGATAGCGAACGATGCGGCGCAGCTCTTGAGCATATTCTGCCGCTTCTTGCCCTGAGCGAATGTCAGGCTCTGAGACGATTTCGATTAGGGGAACGCCCGCCCGGTTGTAGTCCACGAGCGAAAAGCTGGAGCCAGAGAGGCGATCGCTCCCTCCATGCACGAGCTTGCCTGCGTCTTCTTCCATGTGAAGGCGGGTGATGCCAATGCGTTTGCGGATGGGGTTGTCGTCATCATCGACTAGCTCGATCTCTATTGAGCCGTGCTCTGCAATGGGCAGGTCAAACTGAGAAATCTGGTAGTTTTTGGGCAGGTCAGGGTAAAAATATTGCTTGCGGTCAAATTTGCTGTAGGGTGCGATTTGACAGTTGAGCGCCAGTCCTGCCTTGACGGCATACTCCAGCACTTTTTGATTGAGCACGGGCAACACACCCGGCATCCCCATGCATACCGGATCAATATGGGTGTTGGGATCGCCGCCAAACACAGTAGAGCTACCCGAGAAAATCTTGGTTTCGGTGCTGAGCTGACAGTGGGTTTCTAAGCCGATGATGGCTTCGTAGGTCGTTTTAGCAGGAGTCGCAGTCGTCATAGGTAAGATTAGAGCCGTGACAGACGTTCTTTGTCGTTATCTTGTTCTTTATCGCTATTTTACTGTAGCTCTGATGTAGATGAAGACTAATTGAGCCGACAGAACTTGCGCTCTCGATCGGTCTGCGGATCTTGCCAAGAGTAGGCAAAATGGCTCACCGACTGAATTTGTGGCGCAACTCGTTGAATGGCCGACATCTGAGCTTCTAAGGACGGGCGATTGGTCATGGGGCTGCCCCACACTCCAGCCAGCACTGGGCGCACCTGAGAGGGCGACGAGGCTTGGCTTAACACCCGCTCCACTTCAGAAACAATGCAGCTTGTCTCGCCGCAGACCCCGTAGGCCATCGGATGCCATTCTGTCGTTTGGGGAAATCGATCCCAGGGCTGGAGTCGCGAATCGTAGCCCGACTGAAGCGCAGCATTGGCCCGTGGAAAGAACACCGCCCCTGCCGGAATTTGCTGTTGCTCGACGGGGGCGATCGCCCAATTAAAAAAGTCCACCACTCCTTGCATGGCATGGGCTACGCTGAGCTGCCACAGCTCATTTTGGAGGGCGGCACGACGCTGACCTAGAGGTGCGGAAGGCGACACCGAGGGCGATCGCCCCTGCCACTGCACATCAGCTTCACCCGGATAGCGGCTCGTCACACTGTTAACATCAGCCTCCGTGATTTGCCCTTGGCTAAGATAGCGCTGGATTAGCTCTTGGCCGCTAGAATTTGTGGCGCGACTGTAAAGCGACTGTTGAGCCGCTGGCCCGTAGATCCATAGATCTTGAACGCGGCTGGCGATAGACGCGCTGCCCTCGCCTTTGGGATAGCGGATGTAGTCGAACAGCACGCCATCGGGTCGCCGTTGCAGCACGGCTTGCAGCATCTGAGCGTAGTCTTGCTTGGCCTGAGGGCTGTAGGGATCGATAAACGCCTCCTCAGATCCGATGCCGTCTTCGTCCCGCAATGCCGCTAGACTGGTTTGCCCATAGCCATTGAGAGCCAGTGCCTGCTGGCGATCGCCCCGCTGGGCATAGGCATAGCCAAAGTTCATCGAAAACATCCAGGAGTAAACCTTAAGCCCTCGCTCGTGGCCTTTGGCGATCGCCTCAGCCAGCATATCGGTGTTGCGATGGTTGGGACTTCGAATCACAGACGGCCACGGGGTCTGATTTTGAGCTTCGGGCAGCAAGACCGTGCCGTTATAAAACGTCTCTACATAAATAGTGTTGTAGCCCCAGTCTACGATCTGATCCATCAACTTTTCTAATGCGCCGTGGTTGATATCGCAGGGGTACAGCCTTAACCACAACGCTTGCTGTCGAGGCCAGGTGCGATCGCGACATTGCTGGAGCTGCTGCCCGTGCTGCTGAATGAGAGCCTTGTATTGTTGCTCAGCAGTGGAGTCGCCTGACATGGCAACCTGCCGCAGGGCATCTTTTTGGGCGATCGCAGTTGAGGTAAGCCTGCAATAGTGAGTCGTTTGGGCACGGGCGGGCTGACTCGCCAGCGGCAACATCACGCCACTGGCACAGACTAGCCCTGCTAAACCTGAACAGAGTCGCTTCCACATGAATCGGTAACCCTTTGGGAGCACGTGTACTTGCTGATAAGGTGTGGAGTTAATTTCTCCTGAGCAATAAGGTCGCTTCTCTTTGAATTCACACTTCTTTTTCAATTAACCCTGTTTTACTCTCAATCGCTGAAACCGACAAATCTGAGATTTACAGGACTTACGCAGTTTGTTGAAATGGTGGGCGCGTCGCGCCCACCATTTCAACGAGTTTATTCAGGCTTAGGCGAGTTGTGCGTAAGTCCTGATTTAAATCGACTGTCTTCAGGGTCATACGATAGAAAATCAGGATTTCTGGACAATGTGATCAGCCTGTTCCCCCATCTTTTTAAGACTGCTGCGACTCATACGATGCTCTGGAGTACATGAATGGGCGATCGTACACCACCCAAAATTTACTGAGAAATTTATTGGCGCTCTAAAATTTCGACGATATGGAGTTGAATTCATAGTATGGTTTGAAGCAGAGATAGAGCTGTTTCTTGCGACATCTCTCATCATCAGGTTGCATCTGCTTGCCAAAGCCCCTCAATGGGGTTTTGGCGTTTAAGCTCTATCTCAAAACTTTTCTTGAAAACCACCACTAAGTAGGTAGCCATCATTAAACGATGCTGTCTGAGTGTGTGCTCTCCGCCGGAGGGCACACACCGTTCGCTTTAGTTTTGACCCCATACTTACAAGGTTCATTTTGATGGCTTGTGTGTTGTGCCGACTAGGGCATTTCTCTAATCCCTTATTTATTTTGTGAATAGCGGATGTAAAATAAATAATATGAAGATTTTCTTTATGGTGGAATTACGGATGAAACCTGATCTTTGTTGTGAAATGTAACGAAAAGCAAGTCTCGTTTTAGCTCTCTCGTTCATGACCTGGATAGATACGACTTTGGATGAGTGGGTGGGCAATAATAAGCAAGAGTATGTGTAAGCAGGAGTATGTGTAGGTTTTGGTTGAGGAACATATAGCCCAAGGGGCATTCAAGAAAGGTAAAGCCCTGTCGAAGGCAATAACCCAATACCCCTGCTTGACTGACCAAAATTCTGATGTAGGTTGGTGTTGAGCAAAGCGAAACCCAAAGCCAGTAATGGTTTCGATGGGTTACGCTAACGCTAACCCATCCTACGGCAGAATCAAGGCTTCAAGAGTTTTGTCAGTCAATCAGCCCAATACCCTCATGGGGTTACGCTGCGCCAACCGAAGGTCATCCATGAGTTGAACAGTTCCGCATCATTCCATGCTGTGCAACGCCAAAAGTGCTGTGCAACGCCAAAAGTACTTTGGCTACAAGCATTCAAAACTCTCAACTTAAACTTTCAACTTAAACTCTCAACTTTATGCATATCTCTCTGATCAACAGCGGTTAAGACGGTTAAGTATGGATGGAAGTAAACATCAAGGCTCGCTAAATTGGGTTTGCCTTGAATGAAGGCTCTTCTCCGTCATCAATTTGCAAAAGAATCAATCTGTAAAAGCAGCATGTTGCTGGCCGTAGAGCCGTATAGAATAAAGGGCAATTGTTGCATTTACAGCGCTGCAAACCCGAATTTGAACCTGACCATTGACTTGAGAGGAGTTTTCGTCCGTGGAGTCCCGATATAACGCCGCTGAAATCGAGGAAAAATGGCAGCAGACCTGGGTTGAGCAGGGGCTAGACACCACCTCTGAAGACCCCAGTAAGCCTAAGTTTTATGCCCTGTCGATGTTTCCCTACCCGTCGGGAAATCTGCATATGGGCCATGTGCGCAACTACAGCATTACCGACGTGATCGCGCGGATTAAGCGAATGCAGGGCTATCGGGTGCTGCATCCGATGGGGTGGGATGCCTTTGGCCTGCCTGCCGAAAATGCGGCGATTGATCGGGGCATTCATCCTGCGAAGTGGACGGATGAGAATATCGCTCAGATGACGCGGCAGCTTCAGCGATTGGGACTCTCTTACGACTGGGATCGGGAAGTCGCAACCTGTTCGCCCGACTACTACCGCTGGACTCAGTGGATTTTTCTAGAATTCTTCAAGGCAGGGCTGGCCTATCAAAAGGAAGCGGCGGTCAACTGGGACCCGATTGATCAGACCGTGTTGGCGAATGAGCAGGTCGATAGTGATGGGCGATCGTGGCGATCGGGCGCGATGGTCGAGCGGAAGCTGCTGCGCCAGTGGTTTTTTAAGATTACCGACTATGCCGAGCAGTTATTAACTGATTTAGACACCCTAGATGGCTGGCCTGAGCGGGTCAAGACCATGCAGGAAAACTGGATTGGTAAGTCTACTGGAGCGCGGGTCGAGTTTAAGACCAAAGAGGGTGACGCTATTCCGGTCTTTACCACTCGCCCCGATACGCTCTGGGGGGCGACGTTTATGGTGCTGTCGCCTGAGCATCCTTTGGTAGAGAAGATTACATCTGGAGATCAAGCGGAAGCGGTCAAAACCTATCAGGCTGAAGCGGCAGCCAAGAGCGAGCTGGAGCGGACGGCGGACGATCGCACGAAAACTGGGGTTTTCACCGGGGGCTATGCCATCAATCCGGTGAATGGGGCAGAGATTCCGATTTGGATTGCCGACTATGTGCTGATGGACTATGGCACCGGAGCCATCATGGCGGTGCCTGCCCACGATGTTCGCGACTTTGAGTTTGCCCAAGCCTTTGGCCTCGACATTGTGCAGGTGGTCTTTCCGCCCGATCAGGATGCGGAGAGTGCTGGGGTTTTAACCGAAGCCTATATTGATAACGCGTCTGGAGTGCTGGGTCGTTCGGGGCCGCTGGATGGGCTGACTGTGCCCGATGCGAAAAAGCGAGTGATTGAATATCTCGAAGAGAAGGCGATCGGTACGGCTCAAGTCACCTATCGCCTGCGAGACTGGCTGATTTCTCGCCAGCGCTATTGGGGTGTGCCGATTCCGGTGATTCACTGCCCCTCTTGTGGCACGGTGGCCGTGCCTGAGGATCAGCTCCCGGTCGTGTTGCCCGAAGATGTGGAGTTTTCGGGGCGTGGAGCTTCTCCCTTAGCGAAGCTCGATCGCTGGACGAATGTGCCTTGTCCTTCTTGCGGTGAACCTGCCAAGCGCGAGACTGACACGATGGATACCTTCATCGACTCGTCATGGTATTACCTGCGTTATTGCGATGCAAAGAATGAGAACCAAATTTTTGATCCCCAAAAGGCCAATGACTGGATGGCGGTGGATCAATATGTGGGCGGCATTGAGCACGCGATTTTGCACCTGCTCTACTCGCGCTTTTTTACCAAAGTGTTGCGCGATCGCCACCTGATCAACTGCGGTGAACCGTTTACCCGTCTGCTGACCCAGGGCATGGTGCAGGGGTTGACCTACAAAAATCCTAAGACGGGCAAATATATTCCTTCAGACCAGGTGACTGACCCGGCTAATCCGCTAGACCCTGGCACTGGCGATCCGCTCGAAGTCTTCTACGAGAAGATGTCGAAGTCAAAATATAACGGCATCGATCCGTCGCAAGTCCTGACCAAGTATGGAGCAGATACGGCTCGCATGTTTATTCTGTTCAAGGCTCCTCCCGAAAAGGATCTGGAATGGGATGACGCGGATGTGGAAGGCCAGTTTCGCTTTTTGAACCGGGTCTGGCGACTGGTGATGGAGTTTAGCGAAAAGGGCGGTTCTATCCAATCCATCACTCTGCCTAAATTGTTGACGAAAGCCGAGAAAGATTTGCGACGGGCGACCCATACCGCCATCAAAGAGATTAGGGAAGATGTAGACGGCGACTATCAGTTCAACACCGCAGTCTCAGAGATGATGAAGCTGAGCAATGCCCTGACGGATGCAGACTGCGTCGATTCGCCTGTCTATGCTGAAGGCGTGCGATCGCTCCTTCTTCTCTTAGCGCCCTTTGCGCCCCATATCGCTGAAGAACTTTGGCATCGACTGGGCGGCAAAGACTCGGTGCATCATCAGACCTGGCCTCAGGTTGACGAAGAAGCTCTGGTGGTGGATGAGATCGCCCTCGTGATTCAAATTATGGGCAAGACACGGGGCACGATTCCCGTTCCGGCTCAGTCTGACAAGGCGGCGTTGGAGAAACTAGCGCGAGACTCAGAACTGGCCCAAAAGTATATTGCGGGCAAGGAAATCAAGAAAGTGATCGTTGTGCCGGGTAAGCTCGTGAACTTTGTGCTGGGCAAGTAGGCGCTTGTGCTGATTGCTGCCTTTGGGGACACCGTTGCCGAACAGATTCAGCGGTTGTCGTTTCTGGAATATTACGTTGAGGTGGGAGCCGTCATCACGGCGGCTTTGTCGGGCATGTTGGCCTCTCGCCGCAAGCGGATGGATCTGGTCGGCACGTATATTGTGGCCTTCGTCAATGCCTTTGGCGGCGGCACGCTGCGAGATGTGTTGCTCAATCGGCGGCCTTTGTTTTGGGTCAACTTTCCTGAATATCCCCTGGCCATCTTCGTGTTGACCCTGCTGTTTCTCTATGTTCCTTGGGTGGCACGACCTGCCAATCCCATCGCTCGGCGTCTGTTTGATGGAATTGATGCCTGTGGGTTGGCGCTGTTCAGCATTTCGGGAGCCTCCTATGCCTTGGAGTATGCCTTGCACCCGTTTATTGCAGCTTTGCTGGGGGTGATTACGGGCGTGTTTGGGGGTATTTTGCGAGATGTGTTGCTGGCTGAGATCCCGATCATTTTTCAAACGCGCAGTTCTCTCTATGCCACCTGTGCCTTTGCGGGATGCTGGGTGCTGATTTTAGGACTGCGTCTAGATCTGAATCCGACGATGGCTTCTTTTATTGCCACCACGGTGATTGTCGTGCTCCGTATGCTGTCTATTCAGTACTGCATTACGCTACCCGCGCCTCGCTATCCCAAGGTGAATGTAGAGACGAAAGTGGAGTCGAAGGTGGCGTCGAATGCGGATTTGGGCGATCGCCCCAAATCAACCTAACAACCTAACAATCCGTAAAAAACGACGGTAACTCGTTAGATATCTCCCTCATCCAAAGGCTCTCATCTGCATCGGTGCAAATCACAGCTTGTTTTCTCCTGATACAGACTGGGATAAGAGTGTAAAAGACTTGTTAGGATGTAAATTTCGACACGCTTTTTTGGGACTGTTCCCCCTGTGCAGTCGCACTAAATTGAGTTAAAACTCTTCAAGGGCGATCGCAGATTGTCTCCGACCGATGCGAATTCATTCATTCTCCTGCGCCTGACTACGCACTACCCACCCAACAAGCACCCATGATTGAAGCGGAACATCTGAGCAAAGTTTATGGATCAACGGCAGCGATTGAAGACGTGACCTTCTCGGTAGAGCCCGGTGAAATTTTAGGATTTCTAGGCCCAAACGGGGCAGGCAAAACCACCACCATGCGAATCTTGACGGGATATTTGCCCGCCACCCGAGGCACCGCGCGGGTGGCGGGGTTTGATGTTCATGCAGACTCGATGGAAGTGCGTCGTCACATTGGCTATTTGCCCGAAACACCGCCCCTCTATCCTGAAATGACGGTGGAAGGGTTTCTTCACTTTGTCGCTCGACTAAAAGGCATCTCGACGGGCGATCGCCAAGGCCGGGTCAACTCCGCCATCAAGCGCTGCAATCTTGAGGAAAAGCGCTCAACCATGATTCGCAAGTTGTCGAAGGGGTTTCGGCAGCGAGTCGGCATTGCCCAGGCAATCGTCCACGATCCCCCAGTGATTGTGCTCGATGAACCCACCGTCGGGCTTGATCCTCGCCAGATTATCGATGTCCGTAACCTGATTACCTCTCTGGCGGGAGACCATACGATTATTCTCTCGACCCATATTTTGCCAGAGGTGAGCGCCACCTGCGATCGCGTCACGATTATCAACCGAGGCCGCATGGTGGCGACCAATACCCCGAGTGAGCTGGTGGCGCAGCTACAGGGCGGTTCGTCTTACGACCTAACGGTGGCAGGAGAACTGGGTTCGGTTGGCGGGCAACTGCTGGCGATCGCTGGCGTCAAGTCTCTAGAGACTGTCGAGGGCGATCGCCTCCCCGATGGACGCTATCGTCTGCGGGTGGGCCTTGACTCATCAGAGCAGGTGTCTCAAGAGATTGGCCCAGACATCGCCGCCATGCTGGTTCAGTCTGGGCTGCGGCTTTATGAAATGAAGTGCAATCAGGCCACCTTAGAGGATGTGTTCTTAGAGCTGACCATGACGGAGCAGGGAGTTGCTTCTGAAGTGGAGCCAGACCCAGAAGACAATCAGGCAGAACATCAGGAAGTAGAAGAACTCTCAACTGAGCCTGTCTTTCCCCCTGAGCCTCAACATTAAGTCGTTGCCCCACTGCTAAGCGAGCGAGAGTTCAGCAGTTTACCCATCGGCAAAACGACGATTCATCAATCAATCGATTTATCAATTGTTCAAGAACACGGCATAGCCGTTTATTCACATGATCGCGAGGCTGAGATGCGAATTGTTTTAAGCAACATCGTGGCAATTTATCGAAAAGAATTACAGGGATATTTTGCATCCTCGTTTACCTACGTCATTGCAGGCGTGTTTTGGCTGCTGAGTGGCGTGTTGTTCTTACAAACTCTTGTGACAACCACCGCAAACGTCAGCCTCAGTGAGCAGATGGGCAATTCTGTTCCGGTCGATGTGCCCTACTTAGTCTTGGGCAATTACCTCGGCTGGCTGGCCGTTATTTCCTTATTTGTCTTGCCGATGCTCTCAATGAGTCTATATACCGAAGAGCGCAAGCGCGGCACCCTCGAACTGCTGGCTACCTCGCCAATCACCAACTGGGCGGTGGCTCTCGGCAAACTCTTGGGAGTGCTCACCTTCTTTGTGGCCATGGTGCTGCCGCTGCTGGTTTATGAGGCGATCGCCTTCAGCTCTGCCGACCCGCCCATGTCTCCGACCCTATTTCTCTTCGGTCATCTGGGTTTGGTTTTAATGGCAGCAGCGGTGCTTTCGTTAGGCATGTTTATCTCCAGCCTTACCGACAGCACGATTTTGGCGGCGATTTTGACCTTTGTGGTGATGGTCTTTTTGCTGCTTGTCAACTGGCTGGCCGAAAATGTGCAGGGGCCTCTGGGCGAGGCGCTGACGCATTTATCCCTGATTCAGCACTACGGCAATTTTGTTCAAGGCATTCTTGATCCGAGCAGCATCGTGTTGTTTCTCAGCTATGTCGTGCTGGGCTTATTTCTAACCGCGCAATCGATTGAGGCATTTCGGTTTCAGCGTTCTTAAGCCAAGAGTTTGAGATGCTTTGAAGTGTAGAGACTGGAATTCAAGCCGTTCTCAATGTTGAATTCTCAATGTTGAATTCTCAATGTTGAATTTTGAACGGGGCGTTTAATTCAACACTCAAAACCAAGAACTCAAAACTAAGAACTCAAACTCTATTTCCCCCTGAAGAATTTCGCCTCAGCGATTAATTCTCAAAGCAACTCTCCAAGCCTCATGCGGTCTACCCTCTACCTTGTTCTCTATCTATGAAAAAACCTCTCTCCCTCAATCCCAAAGTCTTCACAATCTTGGGCTGGCTCGCTCCGGTGCTGCTGATCATGGGAATCACGGCGGGACTTGTTGCCGGAACCTGGGGCATCGTTCCGATAGGGTTGCTGATTGCAGGTGGAGTCTGTCTGCTGCTGTGGCTGCTGGCCGATTGGCGATCGCTCCCCGGATTTTTCAATCAGCGTTCTACTCAAGCGGGCACCAATGCTGTGGTGGCAACCCTTGCGGTGCTGGTGATTGTAGGGCTGATCAACTTTTTGACGGTGCGCTATGGCACCCGTGTTGATTTAACCGAAAATCAGATTTTTACCCTCTCGCCCCAGACCCAAGAGGTAGTGAGTAATCTTGAGCTGCCGACAAAGGTGTGGGTGTTTTGGGATGACAGTGTACCGCCCAGCCGCGCTGATCGCGAACTGCTGGAAAACTATAGCCGCGAGTCTGAGCAGTTTACCTATGAGTATGTCGATCCCCAGGTGGATATTGCCATCAGCCGAGACTTTGGCGTGCAGGCGATCGGAGAGGTACATCTGCAAATCGGTGACTCTCGTCGCCTGGTGCAGGTCGTCAATGAGCAAACGGGGTTATCGGAGCGGCAGTTGACCAATGCCATGCTGCAAGCGACTACCGATCGCCAACTCACCGCCTATCTATTGCAGGGGCACGGTGAGTTAGAGCTAAGTCCGGGGCAGGGTGGCATGTCAGAGGCGATCGCCCTGCTCGAAGGCGAAAATTATTTAATCGAACCTCTGAACCTTACCGAACAGGGAGCTGTGCCGGACGATGCCAATGTGGTGATTGTTGCAGGCGCACAGCGATCGCTGCTTGAGGGAGAAGTGACGGCGCTGCAAGACTTTTCCCAGAAAAAAGGGGGGCTGCTCCTGCTGATTGACCCCGATACAGATCCAGGGCTCGACCCGATCTTAGACGACTGGGGAGTTGCGCTAGATAACCTGCTGGTTCTTGACCCGACGGCTGACTCTCTGCAATTGGGTCTAACCACGGCACTGGTGCAGACCTACGGCGATCATCCCATCACTCAAGATTTTGGCGGAGGGATTTCCTTCTATCCTGAGACTCAGGTTGTAGAACTCAGCAGCGAAGCGACGACTGAACCCTCGGAAGCAGAGACAGAGAATACGGCAGAAGACAGCCCAGACGAAACCCTAGAAGCGGCCAATGCGCCTGAATCTGCACCGCTCCTGCTGACCAACGAGCAGAGCCAAGCCTTCGAAATTCCTGAAGATGGCAACATTCTCTTAGA
>JBARXP010000059.1:0-11065 GCA_049647405.1 Elainellaceae cyanobacterium
TGCTCTGAAGAGTCCTGCCTTTATCACGTTTTTCGGTTTACTTTCTCAATGCCTCACGCCTCAATGCCTCACGCCCAGTCTCCGATTCAAGATTTTTATCCCCCACAGCTCAATCCGGGGCTTGCTCGCCTCGTGCAGTACTGTGCCCCCCTTTATGGTCGGCTCCAGAGCCGCATGACTCTTGAGATTGAGCCGTCAGAGATTGCAAAGTTGAAGCAGCTTCAGCGCGATCGCGTTTTGCTCATGCCAAACCATCCCACCTACTACGATGACTGGGTGGCCGTTTTTATCCTGTCTGCCCAGGTTCAAAAACCCTTTTATTACTTAGCAGCTCACGAACGCTTTCGAGGATTGGAAGGACAGTTTATTCAGCGGCTGGGCGCTTACTCCATTCGCCGGGGCATGGGCGATCGCCCCAGTGTCGCCATGACCCGAGATCTGTTGATGCAGCCAGCATGTCATCTTGTGATTTTTCCGGAGGGGGGCTGCTCCTACCAAAACGACACGGTGATGCCGTTTCGAACGGGTGCGGTGCAAGTTGCCATGCAGGCGTTGAGCAAACTTGAGCGCCAGGGAGAGGTGGTTCCTGATCTGTATGCCGTTCCGCTCAGCATAAAATATCGCTACACCTGCGATATGGTGCCCATCATTGACCAAACCCTGCAACGGCTAGAGAAGGCTCTGAACATGGTGCCGACGGCGTCATCGGCAACCTTTTATCAACGCCTGCGCCGCGTTGCTGAGGTGTTCTTGGTTGACATTGAGAGCAAATTTCGGCTGGACTCACCGTCTGAAGACCTGGCCCAGCAATCTTGGAATGACCGCATTATTTGGCTGCGATCGCACATTCTCGCTCAATGTGAACAGCGATTAAACATCATGCCGCTGCCTCACAAACCCATGAGAGAAAGAGTCTATGCCGTGCAGCTTGCCTTAGAAGATCAGGCCGCAAGCCTGACACAAGACGACTTTCTCACCTATGACTCGATGCATCAGATGGCGTCAAATTTGCTCAACTTTGATGCCATTTATGACGGGTACGTGGCAGAGTCGCCAACCCCTGAGCGGTTCCTCGACACGCTGATCCGCTTAGAGCGTTCTGCCTTTCAAATCAACTACCCCTCTCCCAAAGCTCACCGAAAGACTCTGTTAAAAGTAGGTGACCCCATTAATCTAAAAGACTATTTGAATGCTTATCAGGGCGATCGCGCGGTCATGTCCCAACAGCTTACGAGTCAGATTCAAAACGCTGTTCAGTCAAATTTAGATCTTTTAGTCCAGAAAAACTAAGCCAAAAACCAGAACTCAACTCTGATTTTTGCCATGATTTCCTCACATTGAGATCCTGACTTTCCAGCTTCTCAATGTGTCCACTCTGATCGTTCATTCTAATCGTTTCTCTCAGCGCAAATTTCGCGTTACACAACCTGCATCGTTGGCTTTGCACAAAGGTCAACGTAGGCCGCAAGAGCGTAGCCTAAGTGTTTCGATCTGCAAACTGGCAACAAAACATACATATATCGCGGGTCTGGTTCCTATAGTCAGAGTGCGACAACCCACCCAAACATGAGAGTCATTCCACCCATGATGATGGGTGGTGACTCCATCGCTTCTTGTCAGTCAATCGCTACATTGCACGCTCTCGTTCTGGAATATCTACTGATTCACATGAAGCGAAACCCTAAGAGTTCCTCTAAATCCCCCCCGGAGATTCCGATGAAAACAACCGTCCAACCCATTCTTCAAAACTCAATAGAATGTCCCGACTGCGGCAGACACACCGTAGTTGAAGTCAACAACCATCTCTATCGCTGCCTCAACTGTGATTTTTATCGTGCGTTATCCATCGATCCATCACAGGGGAATCGACCTAAGAAAGAAGAAGAAAAGGGAAACAATGGGATAGTGCCCATGATCTTGATTGGGCTGCTGATGCTGCTTTTCATCTAAAAGAAGAACGTGCATGAGAGAAGAGAGGCAGAGCGATCGCCCCCCTTAGGTCTGATGGCTCTCAAATTTGATCAACGGGTTGATGCTGCAACGTCAAGGTCAGGCGGCAACGTCAAGGTTAGGCGGCTCAGCCCACTAGACTGGTTGCAGCACGAGCCATGTTTTGAGGCCGCAACGCATCCACCGCTGCGGTCGGTTCATAGCCGCAGTGAACCATACAGTCTGCACATTGAGGGTTGCCGCTGGCTCGGCCATATTGGCTCCAGTCGGTTTTTTCGAGCAGTTCCTTAAAGGTAGAGTAGTGCCCCTCGTTGAGCAGATAGCAGGGCTTCTGCCAGCCTAATACGCTGTAACTCGGGCTGCCCCACGGCGTGCATTCATAGTCTTTTTCGCCGATTAGAAAGTCGAGGAACAGGGGATTATGATTGAAATTCCACTTTTTCTGGCCTGACGTAAACGGCGCTAGAATCTCGCGGAACAAGGCACGAGTTTGCTCTCGTTTCAGAAAGCTGTCTTGGTCAGGAGCCCATTCATAGCCATAGCCCGGTGATATCATCATGCCATCGGTGCCTAGCTCGCTGAGAAAGTCAAAGAACTCCTGCATTTCCTTCGGGTCAACGCCATCAAACACGGTGGTATTGGTGGTGACTCGAAAGCCCTTTGCCTTAGCTGCCTTAATCGCACGAACTGCAATGTCAAAGACACCCTGGCGATCGACACACTTGTCATGGTGCTCCCGCAATCCGTCGAGGTGAACGCTGAAGGTCAAATAAGGTGACGGCTCAAACTTGTCGAGACTTTTTTCTAGAAGAATGGCGTTGGTGCAGAGATAAATAAATTTGCGGCGGGCAACCAACCCTGCGACAATCTCATCGATTTGTGGATGAAGCAGAGGTTCGCCGCCGGGAATGGACACCACCGGAGCACCGCATTCATCGACTGCCTTGAAGCACTCTTCGGGAGAAAGATTCTGTTTCAGAATTTCTTTGGGATGCTGAATCTTGCCACAGCCTGAGCAGGCTAAGTTGCAGCGAAATAGAGGCTCAAGCATCAACACAAGGGGAAACTTTTTGCGCCCCTTGAGCCGCTGCGTCACGATGTATTGCCCAACAGAAAGTGCTTGTTTGAGTTGAACAGCCATGATTCCTCCACTCCTCATGTTCCTGACGGAACGATCCACATTTAGGTTTGCACAAGACAGCAATATATCTAAAGCCGCCTGTTTTGAATGGTGCGATCGCACACTTTTCGTATAGTAGTCTAGGTGCGATCGCCTGTGACTCGATGGTGGACAGATCTCGTGCGATCGCTGATCGAACTGCCTACCGAGACATCCACATTAAGTTTTGCTAATTTAGCACAGTCTTCACTGTAGACAAGCATCCATAAGAGCGGCCTGCCAAACCCCTCAAAAAAATCGTGGCGATAAGCTAGCCCTACCGCCACGAAACATAAGAGTATTCAACCTGCTTCCTCACAAAAAGAAGCTCTGAGCTAAGACGTGAACGTCTCTTTCATCGATATGCGATGAACAGACTTCACGTCCTTGCATATTACTTCGATTCTGTGAAGTCAGCATCGATAACGTCGTCTTCACCGCTAGAGGCAGAGGCTGAATCTGTCGGTTCTGCATCGGGGGCAGCAGCACCCTCTGGGCCAGGGGCACCAGGAGCCTCACCAGCTCCCTGCTGATACAGGTCTTGGCTAACCGCGTAAGAAGCTTGCTGAAGCTCAGCCATGATCGACTTGATCTTGTCGTAATCTTCTTTCTCAATGGCTTCACGCAGCTCACTGACGAAACCTTCGATCTTGGTTTTCGAGTCAGCAGGCACCTTGTCGCCTAGATCAGTCAGCTGCTTCTCAGCACTGTAGACCAGAGAATCAGCCTGGTTTCTGAGATCAATTTTCTCACGGCGATCTTGGTCAGCCGTCGCATTGGCTTCTGCTTCGTTGACCATGCGCTCGACTTCATTTTGAGGCAGCGTCGAAGCACCTGTAATGCTGATGGACTGCTCTTTGCCTGTGCCCTTGTCTTTAGCCGATACATTCAAGATGCCGTTGGCGTCGATGTCAAAGGTGACTTCGATTTGGGGCACACCCCGAGGAGCCGGAGGAATGCCATCGAGCCGGAAGGTTCCGAGACTCTTGTTGTCATTGGACATTTCGCGCTCGCCCTGAAGCACGTGAATCTCAACGTTGGTCTGACCATCAGCCGCAGTAGAAAATGTCTCCGACTTCTTCGTTGGGATGGTTGTGTTGCGGGGAATAATCTTGGTCATCACGCCGCCTAGGGTTTCAACACCCAAAGACAGAGGCGTAACGTCGAGAAGCAAAATGTCTTTCACTTCTCCGGCCAAGACACCCGCTTGAATGGCTGCACCCACAGCGACTACTTCGTCAGGGTTTACCGACTGGTTTGGGCCTTTGTCAAGCACTCGCTTAACCAGCTCAGCCACCGCAGGAATGCGGGTTGAGCCACCCACCATGACGACTTCATCAATGTCGGTTTTAGACAGCTTGGCATCGCGCAGAGCATTTTCAACAGGAATGCGACAGCGATCGATGAGATCCGAAGCTAGCTCTTCAAATTTTGCCCGTGTCAGGGTCAAGTCAATGTGCTTAGGCCCATCTTGAGTTGCCGTGATGAACGGTAGGTTGATCTCAGACTGAGTCACGCTAGACAGTTCAATCTTTGCTTTCTCTGCGGCTTCGGTCAGGCGCTGGAGCGCCTGCTTGTCTTTCCGCAGGTCAATTCCTTCATTCTTCTTGAACTCTTCTGCCAAGTAGTCCACGATCTTCTTGTCGAAGTCGTCACCACCCAAGTGAGTATCTCCAGAGGTGGCCAGTACTTCAAACACACCGTCGCCCACTTCCAGGATGGATACGTCGAAGGTTCCACCCCCTAGGTCAAAGACGAGAACCGTTTCGTTGCTCTTCTTGTCGAGACCATAGGCGAGAGAAGCAGCCGTTGGCTCGTTAATAATGCGGAGGACTTCTAGACCCGCGATGCGGCCCGCATCTTTAGTTGCTTGACGCTGGGAGTCGTTGAAGTAAGCCGGAACTGTAATCACAGCCTGAGTTACTTCCTGGTCTAGATACTTGCTGGCATCTTCCTTCAACTTCCGCAGCACTTCTGCCGAAATTTGCTCAGGCGCAAACTGTTCGCCTTTGGCTGTGCAGTCAAGCTTGAGGCTACCCCCGACATTGAGCACGTTGTAAGACACTTCGGTCAGCTCGTTTGCGACTTCGTCAAAGCGACGACCAATAAACCGCTTCACTGAGTAAAAAGTGTTTTCTGGGTTCATGACAGCCTGACGCTTTGCGATTTGCCCAACAAGGCGATCGCCGTCTTTTTTGTAGGCCACTACTGAGGGAGTCGTGCGGAACCCTTCAGCGTTCGCAATGACAGCAGGCTTGCCACCTTCCATCACTGCAACACAAGAGTTCGTTGTACCTAAATCAATACCTACGACTTTTGCCATATGATCAAATGCTCCGTGTACGACAGGGGATAAAAATTTTTTGACACAGTCGGAATACAACCCGGTAGAAAAGGCACGGGGCGACTCCAATCAGCCAGGTGTGCTTTAGCGCGCCAGTTTAGCGCATAGGCTGTCCACTTTATATACTGCGTGTCAAGGCTATTCCCATGAAGGGGGGGTTACCGAACTCCCCCTTGGACGGTCATGGGATAGCAGGTTTCAACGATTTACACTTCAAGGGATCATCATGTCGGGAAAATTTTGAATTTTGCCGCTCACAACAGGGTGAGAATTGATTGTTGCCCTTAGTTGGTCGCAATGCCCTCGAAATGACTCGTTGACTTCAGTGTAAAAATTTAAGGCCATTACTGAAATTGGGGCGAACCGTAATGTATTGGGTGGGGTTGCCGCCGATCGCCCGTCTCAACACTCGTGTACCCCTTCCCCTGTAATCATTTACCTGCTTTAGCAGGGATTTGCCCGCTTCAGCAGGGATTTGCTTCAGGATTGAGGTCACTCTGCATAGAACCCCGACCAATCGGATCAGGTGGAGCGGTTAGCGTATAAATTTCAGTCTCATTGGCGATCGCCTCACGAATGTAGAGAGGCACATGCAGCAAGCCCATCATCGCTACGCCATCGACCGCCCGAAGCCTGCCCGTGACCTTTGCCGACAATAGCTGATCGATCGGTGCCGGGTCAGTGGGCAGAGAAAACGGCTGAGGCGACGCCACGATAAACGCAATTGGGCAACCGAAGCTCATCGCCGGACAGAGACAGGTCTGGGCGCAGGCAAAAACAGAACTCACCGTTTTCACCAGTCGAGCGTGAAGATATAGCTCGGGCGTAGAAATAGGGCCAGCCTGGAGGGAGAGCACCCCATTGGGCGCGAGCACCTGTTTCACCTGTTGATAATGCTCTTGGGTGAAGAGTTGAAACGCAGGGCCAGACTCAATCGGGTCAGTCAGGTCAGAAATGACGACATCCCAAGTTTCGTGCGTGTCGGCCAGAAAATCTAGGGCATCGCCAATGACTAGTTCCAGACGTGGGTCATCAAAGGCATTCTGATGCATCTCAGGCAAATGCTCACGACACGCCTTCACTACTTGGCCATCAATATCAACCATGACAACCCGTTCAACCGTGCTCCAGCGCAGCACTTCCCGCGCCGTTGCTCCTTCACCGCCACCCAAAATCAGCACCTTGCGGGGCTGACCGTGGAGAATCATCGCCGGATGGGCGATCGCCTCATGGTAGAGAAACTCATCGCCCACTGCCGACTGCCATTTGCCATCCAGAATCAGCGCCTTGCCATAGCTCTCAGTATCGACGATAAACATTTCTTGGTAAGGGGTCTTGCAGTGCGCTAACACCGCCTTCACGCCGTGGGCGTAGACATCCCAGGGTGTGATGTATTCACTCATCCAAAAATCTGACCGAAGGTCTGCCCCTGCCATAAATCGTTCCTCTCTAGCCCGTTTGCTCCATCGGCCCACTCACGCCCAAGCCCTTCTATCTAACCCCTATCGATGGGTCGCAGCTGAAGGCGTTGCTGATTCTTGTAAGGGGTTCGGCGTCGCCATCTCTGAGGGCGTGGCAGGGCACTGAAGTATGGTCTCAGCAGGAGAGTTGCGCTGAATGGTGGAAAGATGATGGTGGGTTGCCTTGAGCGCCTGCACAAGATGTTGGCACGCTTGCACCGGATCAGCGGTCTCGCCGCAGGTAAACACATCCACAGCCGCATAGCCCAGCTCAGGCCAAGTGTGAATCGAGATATGAGACTCGGCCAATAGGGCCAGAGCCGTCACCCCTTGGGGTTCAAAGCGGTGGCAGACTTCATTGAGCAAGGTCGAACCCGCCCGTTGAGCGGCTGCTCGCATCGCCTCTCTCACTCGGGCGACATCGTCGAGCAGATCTGATGGACAGTCATATAGCTCCAGAATGCAGTGAAGCCCGACCGGAATCGACGGTTTATCATCCAAGGAATCTGTTTGTAAATGCAACACCCTCACCTATCCCTAACTGAGCAGATTTCCCTAACTGACGTCTGATGGGAATGGACTTGTACCGAAAGGCTTCACCTTAATCACTGCAACGCCCACAAATCAATTGTGGGCTACTAGCAACAAGTCCGTTAAAACGGACTGAGACATGTCTGCAAGGTCATTAGCCCACTTCCAGTGAGCATCTCATTTTAGTCCGCAATTGATTCGCGGACAGACTCACAGCGCAGCCAACACCCTTTCGATCGAGCTTCAAGGATTGAAAGAATCTAAAACGCTAATCCTCAAAAAATACACGAGATTTCATCGTAATAGAAAATCTGACTCCGCTCTTAACCCATCTGAACTGAATTTGAACCGAATTGGAGGCTGATGTGTTGAGGAGCTGAGGCAAATGCCTTGAATGACTGTCGGTTTTAGAACTAGGCGAGCTATGGGATTGGGCGCGTTAAGAGATCCCTACCCGCACAGAAAGTGCTTCAGTAAACGAATCTAGATACTGATTAATCAGCGCGGCCTCCTGAACAGGCATCTGTTGACGAAGTACAGACTGTAACTCTTGGTAAAACTTGAGAGACTGCTGCTCTTTTTTGAGGGCAAACAATATATTTTGCATCCACAGCACTAATTCTTCTACAAATCCAGCCTGATCGTCTTTTAACATCGATATCGCTGCATATCTCAAGACATAGCTCATGTCACGCTTACACAAATCTCCATGTTGCTGAATCGCTTGACGATGAGATGGCATCAGTTGTCGTAGGGTCGTAAGCACGATTTCATCTGCATGTTGTTGCAGATACTCATAGGCACTCCGACGAACAGAATAGCCTGAGGCAAAATCATGAAATGCATGGAGTTCTGTATCTGCCAAATACCGACCATCGGCATTGGTGATCTTTTTGGCAAGAGTGCTATTCATAAGGCAATGAAGAAGAACGATGAGGGTAATTTTGAGGGTAAATCGGTGCACTAACCCTTCGATTTTCTTTAAATTAAGGCTTCCGATTCTATATCTCTATCTACGCTCAAGAATGCCCTAGTCCGAGGAGAAACGTAATATTTGAACATAAAGCTTTAGATCAAAGCTCAATGGATGATAGGGCAAGAGAACGCACACCAAAACGCAGGAAGTCGATGACGCCTTCTCAAGAAATGTATCGTGATGTTATGGGGCGAGGGTAGCCCGTCTCATGATTCACAAAACTCATTCACTAAAGCTTGTTCACTTCGCCGTCTTCTGGGTAGACTTTATGCTCAAATCCTCATCTGACAGGAGTTCGATGCTGCATTCTTCAAGCCTGTGCTTGAACGCATCGCCACGGTCTCATCTTCACTGGCTCCAGTCAGGCATCAAGGGGGCGATCGCAGTGCTAATCGTCGGAGGGCTGACTAGCTGCGGCGGAGACTCGCCGTCAGGTTCCTCCACGCAAACTGTCACCATCCTGGGCTCTATCACTGGCGAAGGGGCAGAGGCCATTGAGCAGGTGTTTGCTCCCTTTACAGAGGCCACAGGCATCGAAGTCGTGTATGAAGGCACCGATGCGTTTGCGACGCTTTTGCCCGTGCGGGTTGATGGCGGAAACCTGCCTGACTTAGCCTTGTTTCCTCAGCCCGGATTGATGAGAGACTTTGCTGAAAATGGACGACTGATCCCCCTCGATTCTTTTCTGCCGTCTGAGCAGGTTGCAGCAGCCTATGGAGACGACTGGGTGCAGTTGGGCAGCGTAGATGGTCAGATGTATGGCCTGTGGGCACGAGCCGATTTGAAAAGTCTAGTTTGGTATCGGCCTGATGTGTTTGAGGCAGCGGGTTACGACGTGCCCACGAGTTGGGAGGCGTTGATGGCTTTGTCAGAGCAAATTGTTGCAGATGGAGGCGTGCCCTGGTGCATCGGCATAGAGAGCGGCGCGGCCACGGGCTGGGTGGGCACAGATTGGATCGAAGATATCGTGCTGCGGCAGTCGGGGCCAGCCGTCTATGACCAGTGGGTGAATCACGACATTCCCTTTACCCACCCGGCAGTGAAACAGGCGTTTGAAGAGTTTGGGGCGATCGCCCGCAATCCAGATCAAGTGCTTGGGGGTGCGGTCGGGGTGATCAGCACCCCGTTTGGAGATGCGCCTCAGCCATTGTTTAGTGACCCGCCGGGGTGCTATCTCCATCGTCAAACCAACTTCATTTCCACGTTTTTTCCTGACAGCATTACGGTGGGCGAAGATGTCGATGTGTTTTTGCTGCCTTCGATGAATAGTCAGGAACCCCCACCCATTTTGGTGGCGGGTACAGCCTTTGCCATGCTGAGCGATCGCCCCGAAGTGCAGGCTGCGGTTGAATATCTGCTGACTCCCGAACCCCATGAAATTTGGGTCGGATTGGAAACCTACATTTCACCTCATCAGCAAGTGAGTCTCGATGCTTACGCCGACGAGTTCACAGGAACTCAGGCCAAGATTTTAGCTGAGGCCACCACCATTCGCTTTGACGGTTCTGACCTAATGCCCGGTGCGGTGGGCACAGGCACCTTCTGGACGGGCATGGTGGACTACGTCGGCGGCACCGATGTCGATACGGTGCTGCAATCTATTGAGGCGAGTTGGCCTGAAGAATAATGCCACAGAATTACGCTATGGTTCGAATCCCTATGGTTCGAATCCCTATGGTTCGAATCCCTGTGGTTCGAATCCCTATGATTCGAATTCTCTGTTGAGCCAGTCCATCACATCGTTCAAACTGGAGAACTCAAGTAACGTATCAGCAAGTAATTCAATCTGGGGCAGAGATAGAGCCTCAATGAGCGATCGCATTTCGGACGGAAGACGGCCAAATTTACGAGTCAACAATCGCGTCATGAGAGTCACACCTTCTTGCCGCTTGCCTTGCTCCAGCCCTTGCTCTAGCCCTTGCTCCAGCCCTTGCTCAACTCCTTCTGCTAAAGCTTCTTGGTATACTCGGGTCTGTTTTAGATCGCTCAAATTTAACATCTGCTCAATCTCCTGACGGCTCAAGCGAGGAAACTTGTACACAATAATAATCTCGACCAATTCTATTATGGCGTTTTGGTCAAGTCCGGCGAGGGTCGTTTGTTGTGACTCAGCAATGAGATTGCAGGCTTGTTCAATCGCTGTAGACTCCGGAGCCGTTACCAACCGGAGGAGGTTTAGACTAGACGATCCTCGATCGTCTAGTTCATCAAGGTAAAGACGCTGAATGCCAGGAGAGGTCAGCCAGTTTTGGTAAGGACGCAGATCTGAGGGTTCGCTTGCCCGATCGGGGTAAACCACAACCGCTTGCCAATCGGTGACTGTGGGGTTTTGACGGAGGAAGAGACAGACTTCAGCGAATAACCGTCGATACAGCAGTTCGTCTTTCTGAAACTGAATCTCTAGAAAGTAGACTGTTGCCTCGACTGCTTGTGACTTTGGCAAAAAGACTCCATCAATTCGAAAGGCTGTTTGCTTCAGCTCGACGGAGCGAAAGGTATAGTCTTGAGCGATCTACGGCGATTGGCCAATAAGCTCGAAGAAAAGCCCAGGAGCCGTTTGAAACAGGCGATAAAAGAGAGAATCTGTTTGCACAGACGACAGTACCCTAACTCAATTTTTGCAGCGCGATCGCAGACGACATTAT
>JBARXP010000060.1:0-7866 GCA_049647405.1 Elainellaceae cyanobacterium
TCGAAAAGCTGCGTCAAAAAATAGGTATCTCAGTCTCACGCATAGAACAGCAGCAGGTTAAAGATGAGCTAGTGGCTGAGATGCCTAATGACATTTGGAATCAGCTCATAGAAAAGCAGCGCCAAACCGTCGCACTCCCCTTTTGGGGAATTGCCGGGTTGGGCCTGTTGTTTGGCATCTCAATGGTGCAGCCGCTAGATCTCATCGTGGCCATAGCGGGCGGATTTGCGGCGATCAAAATTCAGCGGCGGGGTTGGACGCTTCAGGCCAAGCGACTGGTGATTCAAACTCTAGAAGACATCGAAGCTAGAATGCAGGCGCTTTAATGCATATCTCCCTGCAAAACTCTGCCTGAAGCTCCACATCTGAAGTTTTAAAGATTTTGTTGAAAGGGTGGGTGCGTCGCGCCCACCCTTTCAAAGTGTTTATTGAGGCTTAGGCGAGTTGTGCGTAAGTCCTGGCTGTGAATCTATGGTTATGGATCTATGGCTATCAATCTGTGGCTATCAATCTGTGGCTGCTGTGCGATCGCCCACAGCGAAGTGTAGATCTGGTCTAGAGCCTAGCTTTGATGGATTCCATGTCAAAACAAAGTGCCAAGTAGGGCGTTGCACTCAGCTTTATGATGAAAAGCTAGGAGGCGACCTATTGACCTAGGTTGTTATCTTCGATCCACTTGACAATTTCAGTTTGGGTATCTGCCCACAAGGTTTTGGCCGTGCGAGGATCGTGAGCATACCACCAGGTTTCACCTGATTCGTCTACGATCTTCTCAACGGTTAATTGATCCGCGTTTTGAATGGCTGTAACAACCTGCTGCCAAAACTTCTTCAAGCCATGAGCCTTAGTTGTAGAACCTACTCCATAGGGTGATTCGAGTAGATTTTGCTCTTGCTGAAGCTGCGACAAGAGATCACGGTCGTTATTGGCACGCGCAACTTCGATTCGATGGGCTAACGAGGCGGAAATATTGTTAAAGTGTTGCTGCGCGATCCCATGAGAAAGGGAGTGAGAATATAAGGTTGAGTTCATTGCTACAGTTTTATCCTTTGGTTAAAAGAGAAGCTCTTCTTAAAATCTAATATATTTCTGTAGCTGTTGTTACATCCTGAAGTCGTATCTTTGAAAAATATTTGTAACAGGCTCATCCTCATCTTTGGCTTGTAGGGGCAGCTATTCGGTTATGACGAACGGTTGGGGCGGCAAACCCCTCTGAGGTGAGGCCAAAATCTACCTTAAGATTTTATAAGAGACCGCATTTGATGCCGTGTCAGACGCACTGGGCGATCGCCTAGCAAGGGTAACCAGTGGCAGAGCGGCTATCGACAACAGTAACTAGAACTAGAAATTTTTGATCAGGAGGGGTTTGATGCAGCCGACAGAAACCTACAACCCAGACAAGCAAAAGCTTTTATCGGCCCTATGCCACGGGTCTATTTTATTTAGTACGCTATTCGTTGCGATTGGATTACCCATTAGCATTTTCTTTGTGTCTGATGATCCCATCGTCAAGGCAAACGCAAAAGAAGCGATTAACTTTCATCTAAATGTGTGGTTTTGGGGGGCGATTGTGGTGGCCCTATCGTTTCTTACATTGGGCCTGCTGGGGTTGATTCTTGGGCCGATTGGCTACATCATTCACTGGGGGCTGACTTTTTGGGCGATCGCTCACACCATATCTACTCCCAATAGTCCTTTCAGCTATCCGTTTATTTTTCGGGTGTTCTAGTGTCTCAGGTCGGTTCTATGAACCGAAATGGATTGAGTCTGACGACTGTTCTGCAATGGGTCTGAACCTTTTCTGAATCTGAATCCTGGAGATGTCTTTAACATCCTGTTCTGAGCATCTAGTTTTGAATGTATGGATTTTGAATGTATGGATGAGGGGTGATGAATCTGACTCAGACAGAATTGGCCGCAGCCCATCGACTTGAACTAGACGGCACATATCTGCACCTGCTGCCTGAAAAAGCGATTTATGTAGAATCGCTGGCATGTTTGCTGGTGTCAGACGTTCACCTAGGCAAGGCTGAGACCTTTCAAGCTTTTGGCATTCCGATTCCTAGTGCAACCAATCGAGACAGTCTCTCACGGCTACAGACGCTGTGCGATCGCCTCAACCCCAAGACGCTAGTGATTCTGGGAGATTTATTTCATGCCAAAGAGGGGCTGACTTCTTCTGTGGTCAAGGCGTGGGTTGATTTCGTTAATGCTGTCAGCGCCGACATCCACCTCATTGTGGGCAATCACGATCGCTCGTTGCTCAGCGACCTCGATCAGCTTCTGATTCAGTGTCACTGGCAGGGGCTAAGCATGGGGAGCCTGTGGCTGACTCACGACCCTGTGCCGTTGCCTCCAGACCAAGGCCACACCCTCAATATCTGCGGCCACATTCATCCCTGTCTGCGGTTGACGACCAAGCTTGACGACATCAGACTTCCCTGTTTTTACCTAGACAATCGTCAACGCCAACTGACGCTGCCGTCTTTTGGAGCCTTTACAGGAGGCCACAACGTTAGTTTGCATCAGGACTCCGTTGCCTATGGCATTGTGGATAACACCATCACGCCCTTTACAGGCAAAGCCAAAAGACAATCTGACTCAGAAGTATCTTAAAGGTCTCCTGGTGCTTGAGAAGCATCCTGATTCAATCTGATTTATCTTAGTATCTATACCGATTTAGCAGATATTTGCGGCAACAGAACATTGACTGTTGCGACTGTAACGATGACCCATCCTCACCCCTCGACCAAGGCCCATTCTCCAGAGAAGTCTCCAGAAAGGTCTCCAGAGAAATCTCCAAAGCAGCCTCTAGAGCAATCTTTAGAACAGGTGGCCTCAACGCCAAGCGTGGCTGACTTGCGGAAAGACTATCGGGTGAATATTCTCGATGAATCTGAAGCGAGTCATGATCCCTTTGAGCAATTTGAGCGCTGGTGGCAAGACACCCTCAACGCCAATATTGCAGAACCCAACGGCATGACTTTAGCAACGGTCGGTGCTGACGGTCGCCCCTCAGCTCGAATTGTCTTGCTGAAGGGGTTTGACCACCGGGGCTTCAACTTTTTCACCAACTATGGCAGCCGTAAAGGCCAGGATCTAGACCAGCAGCCTTATGGGGCGATCGTCTTTTGGTGGGAGCCTTTAGAACGGCAAGTTCGTATTGAGGGGACGGTGGAGCGGTTGTCTCCGGAAGAATCAGATGCCTACTACCACAGTCGCCCGAAAGGGAGTCGGTTGGGGGCTTGGGCTTCTCCTCAAAGTCAGGTGATCGACCGTCGCGATATTTTAGAAGAAAATCAGGTGATCCTGGAAGCGAAATACCGCGATACAGAGGAGATTCAGCGCCCACCTCACTGGGGCGGCTTTCGGCTTGTGCCCGATCGCATCGAGTTTTGGCAGGGGCGGTCGAGCCGTCTTCACGATCGCCTATGCTACACCAAACCTGAAAATAGCCAGGGGTGGGCACGGGTAAGGTTAGCCCCGTAAATCTGGCCTGAATAATCTGGCCTGAGTAATCTAGCTTGAAAATACAGGTTCCGCATATTCTGCAAATGAACGTAGATCGATATAGTGTTGTGGATATAGAGGATCTCAATCCTGTTTAGAGTTGGAAGAGAGCCTTTATCAGTTAAGATTTCATTCAGGATGAACGAGTGACTGTGTCAGGGGCAGCCGTAGATATCAGTATTGATGAAACAAGCGTATGTCATTGGGTTAGGAAAGTCGGGGATCGCAGCAGCACGGTTGCTTCAGGAGCAGGGCTGGGCTGTGACGGTGAGCGATCGCAACACATCTGAGACTCTGCATCCCTTAAAGGCTCAGCTTGAGGCCGCAGGCATTACGGTTTTATTGGGTCATGCGATAACGCCCGACCCTGAACATATGCAGCGAATTGTGGTCAGCCCTGGAGTGCCGTGGGACTTGCCTGTGTTAGTGCAGGCGAGGGCGTTGGGCATTGAAACCCTAGGCGAAATGGAGCTGGCTTGGCGATCGCTCTCTGATTCTCCTTGGGTTGCCATTACAGGCACGAATGGTAAGACGACTGTCACGTCTCTCATTGCGGCTATTTTCCAGGCAGCAGGCTTAAACGCCCCATCCTGCGGCAATATTGGCAATGCAGCCAGTGAGTTAGCGCTGAATGTGCAGATGTCTGGGAATGCTCAGCCTGACCGCTCGCTAGACTGGGTTGTGGCCGAAGTGAGTAGCTACCAGAGCGAAGCGGCCTCGACTCTATCGCCTCAGATTGCCATCTGGACAACATTTACCCCCGATCACCTGAGTCGCCATAAAACCTTAGAAAAGTATTACGCCATCAAAGCAAGGCTACTCAACCAAGCCAAGGTACAGATTCTCAATGGAGATGATCCCCATTTGAGGGCAACGGGGGGCGATCGCTGGCCCCATGCGGTCTGGACGAGCACTCTTGGCAAAGCAAGCTTACCGAATCCTTCCGGCTCGGGCGCTTATATTGAGAACGGTTGGGTGTACTTCACATCAGGGCAAGATCAATCGAGTCTTGAACCGGGAGCCGACGAGCGCATTGTTGCAGTAAAAGACCTCCGGATGGTCGGTGACCACAACCAGCAAAACCTACTGATGGCCGTGGCTGCGGCACGCATCGCAGGGGCGAAGACAGAGGCGATCGCCCAAGCTATCCAAGCTTTTCCGGGAGTTCCCCATCGGTTAGAACATATCTGCTGCTGGCATGGCATTGAGTTTATCAACGACAGCAAAGCAACAAACTACGACGCGGCGGAAGTTGGGCTGAGAGCGATGCAGGGCTCAGCCATTTTGATTGCGGGCGGAGAGGCAAAAGCAGGAGACGACACCGCCTGGATTGAGCAAATTCGAAACCGGGCTGCGGCTGTGGTGCTGATGGGTGCTGCTGCCGATGCCTTTGCTCAACGGCTGAAAGACTCAGGTTACGACGCCTGGGTCAAGGTTGACACAATGGATGAAGCCGTTTTTCAGGCGGCCAAACTGGCTCAACAGTTAGATACTCCAACCGTGCTGCTATCGCCCGCCTGCGCTAGTTTTGATCAGTATCCCAATTTTGAAGCACGGGGCGACCATTTTCGGCAGTTGTGTCAGGCTATGGTGCCGACCGAGTCTCCAACGAGTTCGGCTTAGAAACGTCGTTGATGGGCAACTCGATGCAAAATTCAACGCCTCTGCCCGGTGATGATAGGCAAGACAAGTAGCCCCTATGTTTTTGCACCACAATCTGATGGCTGATGGAGAGTCCTAGGCCCGTCCCTTGGCCAATGGGTTTCGTGGTAAAGAAGGGATCAAACAGCTGATGCAAAATTTCGACCGGAATAGCTGGCCCGTTATTGTGAACGCGGATTCTGACCCAGGAACGGGTGGCATCTAGACTGCGATCGCCATCGCTGGGGGCGATCGCCTCTGTTGTAATTGAGATGGTCATGGGGGGATGAACCACTGCTTCAGCACCAGAGCTAGAGGCAGCGCCTGAAGCCTCATCAGAAGTGGCGATCGGGGGTTCAACGCCAAGTTCTTCTAATGCATCAATGGCGTTGCTGATAATATTCATAAACACCTGGTTGAGCTGGCTAGGGTAGCACTCGATTGAGGGCAACTCTCCATACTTCTTGATGACATGAATTTCACCCCGAGTGGGCGATGACTTCAGACGATGCTGCAAAATTAACAGCGTGCTGTCGATTCCTTCGTGAATATCAACACTTTTCATTGCCGATTCATCAAGTCGAGAAAAGTTGCGGAGCGACAGCACGATTTGACGAATACGTTCTGACCCGACTCGCAATGACCTGAGAATGTTCAACATGTCTTCAATCAAGAAATCGATGTCTAGATGCTCAATCGATTTTTGTAACGCGCCCGTGGGTTTGGGATATGCGGCTTGATATTGGCGGACTAGATTGACTAAACTGTGGCTGTAGTCCTCGATATGATTAATATTTCCGTATATAAAATTCATGGGATTGTTGATCTCGTGCGCGACTCCCGCAACGAGCTGCCCGAGGCTCGACATCTTTTCGGTCTGAATGAGTTGTGCCTGGGCTTGTTTGAGATCATGCAGGGCCTGCTCTAGCTTCAAGGCTTGAATCTGAGATTCTTCAGCACTGGCCTTAGCCTGGGTATAGAGCTGGGCCTGACGTATGGCAATTCCGATCTGACCCGCTAGATAGATCAAGAGTTCAGTTTCTGTCTCTTTCCACGAACGGGGAGCTTGGCAGGCATGGGCAATGAGTAGCCCCCACAAACGCTGATCCACCATGATCGGCACGACCAAGTTAGCTTGCACCTGCAATTGCTGGAGAAAATCGACATGGCAGGGGTCGAGTCCTGAATTGAGCACATCATCGATCGCCCGTATTCGCCCTTGTTCATACATTTCGGCCATCTTGTCGGGGAAGCAATTATCGGCTCCCATGTCTCCTAACGTAGACCGCCAGGGCGGCATCACGTTTTCAATCACGACTGTGCCGTGCCAATCTGCGTCAAATTCATAGATCACAACTCGGTCGGCATCGAGCAGTTGTCTGACTTCTAGCACTACCGTCTGCAAAATTTCTTCTAAGTTGAGGGAGTTGCGAATTTGAGTCGAGAGACGATTGAGCAGTTCTTCCTGCTGGGCGAGCTTCTTGTATTTAGCTTCTGACTGCTTCAGCAGGTCTGCGGCTCGCTTGCGCTCCGTCACATCTTCGACCATGCCGAGCAGCCCAATTACGGTGCCATCGGTATCTCTAATCGGAATTTTGCTCGTCTCGCGCCAGGTGGTATGGCCATTGGCCTGTCGTTGAGATTGCTTGATGCCCAGCATCGGCACGCCTGTCTCCATGACTTGGCGATCGCACGTTACATACCACTGACGCTGTTCGGTCGTCCACGGCAAGTCAGCATCGGTTAGCCCAACCACCTCAGCCGGATCTTGCAATCCGGCCATCTCAGCCCAGCGGCGATTGCACCCCAGATAACGGGAGTGGCGGTCTTTCCAAAAAATGTATTGGGGAATGCTATCGAGTACTAATTTCAAAAAGCCCAGGTCTTGCAAGATATGAGCGGCTTGTCTCTGGGTTTGGTCAGAAGGGATGCGCGATCGCCCGAAGGCTCCCCTGGGCGTTAGAGCCAAAATGCGTGTTAGATCTGAAAGCTCGTCGATGTCGTCTAGCCCTGGCATCTCGGCCCCAATGATGGCATCGAACAGTTTTGCATTTGAGATTCTTGCGTTGGTCACCGTTGACCGCCGTAGAGAGGCTCTGTAATCAAGATTCTGATCCTGTTCTAAAACACAATCACTCTCTGATTCTGAATAACACTCTGGATGAATAGGGGATTCTAGATCATGATTTGACCCATCAGTCGCGGGCGCTATGGCTTTGGAGAGAGGAGCCGTTTGCTGACTATGACTAATGGCAAAAATGTGAGTGGTGCGGCCTTCGTGATCGGCGATCGCCGTGTAGGCTAGCTCAACCAATGTTGCAGAAAGCTGATGAGGGGTGCGAAATGTGCCTCCCGTGTCGGCAACATGCTGAATGGCTTGCTGTAAGCTCCAGCATAAAGAATGCTCTAGATCGAGAGACTGCCAACGCTCTGAAAGTTCTGCGTTGGTCATCCCTAACAGATCGTCGGGCTCTAAGCCAAACCAGCTTGCCCAAACTGCATTGACCGAGGCATAGCGCAATTCTGCGTCAAACTCGGCGATCGCATCAGATGAGTGATTGAGCAGAAGCTGAAATCGATCAGCCTGAGATGAATTAAAAGACTGTGCTGACCCAGACGCCATTAACGTTCACACGGTAGGCAACAAAAACGAAATATTGTGTCATCGTCTAAACGGACACAGAACGTAGTGTAAGCAGTGCGACACTCCCCAAG
>JBARXP010000061.1:0-16182 GCA_049647405.1 Elainellaceae cyanobacterium
AATAGGCAGGCGCTAAGCAGTGTAAGACCCCATTCCGGGGCGGTTGCTTGCCTGCCCACTCAGCAGGAGTCAGCCTAGTGCTGGCAGACTGGGAATCCCCGCGCCTTTAGGTCGGGGAGGATGTCAATCTGGTGATCCTGAAGTGGCTTGAAAAATCTTTCTAGAGAAATGTGCGATCGCCACAATCCACGCAGTAGTATTTTCAAGTCCAGTACAGAACATTCGAGAGGAAGCAAAACTTCATGATTCATGCATATGCAGCCCAAAAAAACGGAGATAAGCTTCAGCCTTTCGAATACGATCCCGGAGAGCTTGGTGCAGATGAAGTGGAAATTGATGTCGAATATTGCGGCATCTGTCACAGCGACATCAGTATGCTCGACAACGACTGGGGGATGTCTGAGTACCCGGTTGTTCCGGGACATGAAGTTGTAGGCAAGGTTGCGGCTGTTGGCAGTCAGGTGAAAAACCTCAGTCTGGGACAAACCGTAGGGCTGGGATGGTTTTCTGGGTCATGTATGTACTGCGAATGGTGTCTCTCTGGTGACCACAACCTGTGCCAGACCGCTGAAGGAACTATTGTAGGACGCTTTGGAGGCTTTGCCGACAAAGTACGCGCTAAAGACGGATGGGTGGTGCCAATCCCGAAGGGGCTTGATCCATCTAAGGTTGGCCCCTTGTTTTGTGGGGGGATCACCGTCTTCAATCCAATCCTTCAGCTCAATCTGAAACCTACTGACCGAGTAGGAGTCATTGGCATCGGTGGCTTGGGGCATATGGCTTTACAGTTTCTCAAAGCTTGGGGATGTGAAGTGACGGCGTTTTCAAGCACTCCAGACAAAGAAGCCGAGGCGAGAGACTTGGGGGCTCATCATTTTGTCAATTCCCGTGATGAGAAAGCTTTAGAGTCGGTTGCAAACTCTCTCGATGCCATCATTTCAACGGTGAATGTAGATCTCAACTGGGATGCCTACATCGCGGCTCTGCGACCTAAAGGGCATTTGCACCTGGTTGGAGCGATCCCTAGCCCAATTTCTACTTCTATTTTTCCGCTGCTGTTAGGGCAAAAGTCGATTTCGTCTTCCCCTGTGGGCAGCCCCAGCTCGATTCAGGAAATGCTGAATTTTGCGTTGCTCCACAATATTGCGCCCATGGTCGAGGTGTTCTCCTTTGATCAGGTGAATGAAGCGCTAGACAGGTTGAAGAATGGTAGCCCTCGCTATCGCATCGTGCTGAAGCGTTGACATCCTCTCCATCCAACCGACAAGCGATATGGGTGGAGATTCCTTGGATTACTCCAAAGATTTCCTGCTTCACTGGCTCACGTCTAGATATCCAGGCAAGCCTGGATATCCCCGGACAGAACGCCTCCACAGGCTATTTTTTAACGTCCACTTGGTGCCCCCAAGCAAGACGGATCTAAAGGGTTGGGTTTGGCTTTGCTCTATACAGGTTGCCAGTGTCTTAACCGTTCTCTGAGCCGCCTACTGGATGAGCTATCCGTATGTTTTAGCGTTTTACCGCTGAAGTCATTCTATAAGTGCTGTAGATTTCGGCGCGATTCCTTCTCTCGCTCTCGCATTGTTCAGGGATGCACCTCAATCTACGCGCCCTACACCACCAGCCCAATCAAAGATTATGGCTGGTGTACTGATCGGCTTTCGATAGAATACTGGGCTGGGCTGCGATTATAGAGGCATTGTCTATAAGGATTTGCGAAGGATTGGCGTCGAGATGTATTTCAGAACCGACAAGAGGAATCTCTTTTGCAAGGGTCTTTTGCAGCCTGAAATGCTGCTACAATAAAAAACCGTTGAGCAAAATCAAACTGTAGTAAGCCGTAAACGGTTTTCATTGCTGCGTTTGATTTCTTGCTGAGCGGTTTGAATTGAATAGTGATCTGGAGAGGTGGCCGAGCGGTTTAAGGCGCAGCACTGGAAATGCTGTTTAGGGCAACTTAACGAGGGTTCGAATCCCTCCCTCTCCGTTGAAATCAATGAATGCTTTATGAAACCTGCGTTGCTGGCGATCGCCAGTAATATACAACTACAGACATGGCCACAGCCAGCAGTCTCATATGGCTTTGGAATAAAGGCTTTGGAATTGTGCCGGAGAATCTTTCCTGTCAGGTATGTCAGGTCAGTGGTTTGCTACCGCTCTCCACTGGTTTCCTGCATTGACTTTTTCTGCATTGACATCTTCTGCATTAGGCCATCGAAAGAGTCTCGGCAACTGTGCTAAATCCAGCAGGTAATTGATGCCCCAAACAACAATTTCTCCGATTAAGAGAATCTGAACCCAGGACGAATCTAATTCGTTTTGAGTCAACCGCCACGCCCAGCCCGTCCAGCCCAAAAAAATGAGCGAAATAATGAAAAATAAGCTGTTTTCAATCAGCAGGTCAACCCCAGGCTCTGTCAGCCATAGAACTGTTTGATCATCCATAGGGTTACTTTTTTAGCGATGCTTGTTGCGACCATACGTCTTGAGCCTCAGACCAGATGCCCATCAGCCGCTCTGAGAATAGTTTAAGGTTATCAGACTCGTCTTGGGTTTTGGCATATTTGCCGCTGTGTTGGAGATAGAGAAATAGCTCTATCTGAAACTTTTGAGACATGTTGCGAGACTGCACCCACATGGGTTGGGCGTTGGTTTGACTTCAACCCAATGCTGATTACTTGCAGCCGTCGGTATCGAATTTTGTGGCGTTGGCTTGCCTGGGCGTAGCCCGTATCGGCCCGTTTCCCAAAATCTCGAATCAGATGATCGCACTGAGCAAGAGCCTGCTGCTTTTTCTTCTCTAACGTTTCAGCAGGGGTAAGTGGATTGTATCGTTGCCATAGCAGTAGCGGCGATCGCAGTTAACGTTGCGGTTAGAATACGTTTCATTATCAAAACTCCTGATCTTTCTTGGGTGAATCAGACTTGGGTGAATCGGGGAAGTGATCATCATCTAACGGGGCATGTTGTGAGTGCGATCGCCCGTCAAGAGTCGATTCTCTTTTGAGATTCTTTACAGAAAAGAGTCGGCATAAATTTTTATGAAGAAAAAAACGTCATTAACTCTCGGTAATACGATAAAACCGATGAAGATGTAAGTAAAAGGAGGGCTTGTTCAACATGTATTTGCCCTTCAAAGCAGGTGTCTTCCATTAGGTTCACTGGTCTTACTCTTATCGTGCGTTTCCTTTCTCCCTGTTATGACGAACCCTCGCCCGACCGTCTTACTGCTGCTCAGTTCTCAGGCAGAAAAGGCGCACTGTCGCCATCTCCTCACAGACCAGGCAAACTGGCAAGGAATAGGTTTAGAACACTTGTGGGAGTCTGCTTCTCATGAGTCTCTGGCTACGCCATCTGCCAACCCTTCAGACTCGTCTCTCCAGCGCCTAGGTCAGCCGGATGTCGTAGTGCTCGATCGCCACAGTTATGAATCAGAATGGCAGCATTTGCAAACGATGTGGGGCGCGCCTCAGCCGAGCTGCGTGGTGCTGCTCGACGATGATGATGAATCGTTGGTGCCAGAATTGATGAGTGCTGGCATCCAAGACTATCTCGTCAGATCTCAGCTCAACTCAACTCGTTTGCAGTGGACTGTGCAGCGACTCTGGCAGCATCACCAGCTTCAGCAAGAGCTGGCAGCATGTCACCAGCACAATTTGGCTCAACGGGCAGTCGATGACGCGCGGTTTGAGGCACTCTTTAACCAAGCCGCTATAGGGATAGGCGAAATGGACATGAATGGATATGTCATTCGTGCCAATCAAAAGCTTTGTGAATTCTACGGCTATAGCGAGGCAGAGCTGAAACAGAAGAGCTATGTCGAATTCAGTCACCCCGACGATTTGGCGATCGATAATGATTTGATGGATCAGCTGATTGCGGGAGATATCTCTAGCTTCGTGATGGAGAAGCGATTTTTCCATAGCTCAGGTGAGATTCGCTGGGGTAACATGACGGTTTCTTTAGTGAGAGACGAAGACGGGCAGCCACTTTATGACATTGGGGTGGTTCAAGATATTACCGATCGCAAAAAGGCTGAAGCTGCTCTTAAGACGAGCGAACAGCGGCTGCAAACTCTAATCGATGCGCTGCCTTTTGGGGTGTGGGCGCGTGACGAAGAAGATCGACTGGTCATTCAAAATTTAGTTAACGTTCAGCGTTTTGGCAATGAGCTTGGTTCCTTGCCTTCTGACTCAAGCCTGCCGCCAGATTCTGCTCAGTTTTATGCTGATTTGCGCCGAATCTGTCAGACGGGCGAACCGATTCATTACGAAAGATTGGAGATCGTTGATGGTGAGGAGCGTTATTTCCATCGCGTTGCTGGGTCTTTTCCTGACTTCAATGGCGGTGTGGGATTTTTTGGCGTCTACATTGATGTGACCGAGCAACGACAAATAGAGACAGCCTTGCGCGCGAGTGAGCGGCGATATGCTGCCCTGACAGAAGCGTCTCCCGTCGGCATCTTTCAGTTTGATGCCCAAGGCCAGTGTGTTTATGTCAATCGGCGCTGGTGCGAGATGACGGGACAAACTCTGGAAACGGCATTAGGCGATCGCTGGCAACATATCCTCCATCCCGACGATGGCGATCGCCTCCTCACGGCATGGGCAGAAGCCTTTGCCCAGCAGATTCCGTTGCGCCATGAAGGCCGCTATCTTCGCACCGACGGCTCGGTGGTCTGGTTTGACTGCCAGATGGTGCCTGAGTTTGATGCCAAGGGTGAATTGTTGGGCTACATCGGAACAGTTTCTGATATCACAGACCGCAAACGAGCCGAAGCGACTTTACACACCAGTGAGCAACGACTACAGCTTCTTATCGATGCGTTGCCGTTTGGGGTGTGGGTACGAGACACCGACGATCGCCTGGTGATTCAGAACACGACTGATATTGAGCGATTTGGCTGCCAACTCGGCACGATTCCGAGTGATATCCCTGGCTTAGGAGACTGTTTGAGCACCTATTACGCCATCAAAGAAACGCATCAGATCGGTGAGTACGCTGACTATGTCGAGTCGGAAATCGTCAATGGAGAAGAACGCTATTTGCGGCGCATTGAAGGGGTGTTTCCTGGCTTTGATGGCAATCCCGAAATTTTTGGCGTATGCATTGACATCACAGAGCCGAAAAAAGCCGAGTTAGATTTGCGCGAAAGCGAACAGCGCTATGTCGCTCTAGCTGAGGCTTCCCCGGTTGGTATTTTTCGCAACGATGCCACGGGCAAGATGGTCTATGCCAATGCCCGCTGGAGCGAGATCACCGAGCTGACTTTCGCAGAAGGGCTAGGCGATGGCTGGATCAACTCCGTGCATCCTGACTGGCGCGATCGCATCTTTGACGAATGGCAGCGTCTGTTTCATGAAGGAGCTTCTCACTATACCGAAAACTGTCTGCAAATGCCTGACGGGAGCATCAAGTGGGTCTATTGTTTGGCCCAGCCTGAAAAAGACGATGCGGGTAACGTGATCGGCTACGTCGGCACCCTGACCGACATCACCGAGCAAAAACGACTAGAGCTAGCCCTAAAAAATAGTGAGGCGACCAAAGTCGCAATTATTCAGGCCATCCCTGACCTATTAGTTCGGATGGATCTCAGCGGTCGCAATCAAGAATTTCTCACTAACCAATACACCCATGTCTTGCTGCCTGACATGCCGATTCCTGAGTCAACGATTTACGATGTTTTGCCGCCCGATTTGGCAGACCAGCGCCTCCAGGTTGCGCAAAAAGCTCATGAAACGCAGACCTTACAAATCTACGACCAATCTCTAACCATTAATGGGCGGCTTCACTATGAAGAGGTGCGAGTCGTACCTCTTTTGGAACAGGATGTTCTTATCATCGTTCGAGATATTACCGATCGCAAACAGGCCGAAGCAACCTTGCTCAGAAGCGAACAGCGGCTCAAGATCTTGATCGATGCCCTGCCATTGGGCGTGTGGGTGCGAGACGCAAATGCTCGATTGCTGCTACAGAATTCTGTTGACATTGGGCATTTTGGAGAACAGGTCGGCACGCTTCCACACGAAATTCCGCTTGCGTATGATGTTCAAGGGCAATATCCCGATATCAAAGAGCGCTGCCAATCTGGCGAACTAGTAACGTTCGAAGTCACTGAAACCGTTGACGGTCAGACGCACTACTTTCATCGCATTATGGGTTCTTTTCCAGACCTAGATGGAAGCATGGGGTTGTTTGGCGTCTATCTCGATATTACGGAGCAGAAACAGGCTGAGCTAGATTTACGCGACAGTGAAGAACGATCTAGAACTCTAGCCAACAAGCTCTCATCTATTTATGCCAATGCTCCTAGCTACATCTGTGAATTAGGCCGCAATGGCGAGATTTTGTTTGCGAACCGTACCTACGAAGGTTTTACTCCAGAGCAAATCACCGGCACTAATCTTGTGGATTGGTTTCCACCCGATCAGCAAGCCGAAATGGGCGCGCTTCTAGAACGAGTGTTTAGCACCCAAACCGCACAGATGGTCGAGTGTGATCGGCCCAATCCTCAGGGACAGGTGCTGTCCTACTCGATTCAGATTGCTCCTGTCTTAACCGATGGAGTGTGCGATCGCGCCGTTTTGATTAGCACTGACATCACCAAGCAGAAAGCATCTGAAAGAGCCTTAGCCAAAAGCGAAGCGACTCAACGAGCCATTCTCCAGGCATTGCCCGATCTGTTGATTCACATGACACTGGATGGTCAATATCGGGAGTGGTTCATCAATCAAGCTTCACAAGGATCAACCTCTGCCAAACTCATCGAGGGAGTAACGATTTATGATATTCTCTCGCCTGAATTGTCTCATCAACAGCTGCAGGCTGCTCAGAGAGCCGTCGAGACCCAATCGCTACAGGTCTACGAACAATCGTTAATCATTAACGATCGGCTTTGTTATGAAGAAGTTCGCATCGTTCCGCTTGAAAACCAAACCGTGCTCGTGATTATTCGAGACATCACCAATCGCAAGCAGGCTGAAACCTCATTGAGAGAGAGCGAAGCCCGTTTTCGAGAGTTGGCCGAAACCGTTCAAGAAGGGTTCTTTGTCTACGATCTCGTAAACCAGCGGTATTCTTACGTGAACCCTGCATATCAATCACTCACAGGATTTTCTCCCGAAACGGATCAAACCAATGCAAGCCACTGGCTCAATCGCCTTCATCCAGACGATCGCGATCGCGTGGAGACCGTATTACAGCACCAAGAACAAGGCCACACGACCGATGAAGAATATCGCGTGATTCAGCCTGATGGAGAGGTGCGTTGGCTCAGATCCCAGGCATTCCCAATTCGTGATGAGTCGGGGGCGCTCGCCCGCGTTGTTGGCACGGTAGAAGATACTAGCGATCGCAAACGAGCCGAACTCGATCTGCTGCAAGCTCAAGCCGAATTAGAGCAGCTCAACCACGACCTAGAAGAGAGAATCAATCGGCGCACTCAGGCGCTGCGAGCCAGTGAGCAACAGCTCGACAGCATCTTTAGTTCAGCAGCAGTGGGTATTGCTCAAGCAGAAGCCTCGACCTACAAGCTTCTGAAGGCCAACACGCGTTTTTGTGAGCTGCTGGGGTACAGCGTGGACGAGCTAGCTCAGATGAGCTTCGTAGATCTCACCCATCCCGACGATCTCTCGACTAGCCGCCAGTCTATCCAGACCATAGATGATGGGCAACGCGAAGAGTTTTCGCTTGAGAAGCGATATATCACCAAAGCAGGCTCCTTTCTCTGGGCTAATACTACGGTGTCTGTGGTACGCCATCCAGATGGCACTCCTGCTTATCACATCATCGTTTTAGAAGACATTGGCGATCGCAAACAAGCCGAGCATGAGCTGCGAGAATCTCGCAATATCTTGCAGGTGGTGCTCAACACCATTCCCCAGCGGGTGTTTTGGAAAGATCGCGAGTCCCGCTTTTTGGGCTGTAATCCGGCCTTTGCCAACGACTATCAGCTCACCCAGGAATACATCATCGGCAAAACCGACCGAGATTTACCCTGGGCAGAATGGGCCGATGCCTACCGAGCCAACGATGCAGAGGTCATGAGCAGCCAGGTTGCGCGGCTGAATTACGAAGAACCCACCACCAACTTCCAGGGAGAACACATCTGGATACGAACCAGCAAAATTCCCTTGACTGATAGTCAGGGCAACGTGATTGGGGTGATGGGCTGTTACGAAGATATTAGCGATCGCAAACAGGCTGAGCAGGCGCTTTTCGAAAGCGAAGAACGACTCCGACTCGCTCTTGAAGCATCAAACCAAGGGCTCTATGACCTCGATTTGACAACAGGCGATGTAGTCGTCAATCCCAGATATGCAACGATGCTGGGCTATGATCCCGACACATGCCGTATGACGTATACATGGTGGGTTGAGCAGCTTCATCCTGATGATCTCGAACAAACCCTTCAAGTCATCGAAAATTACCTATCAGGCGAAATACCGGAATACAAAGCTGAGTTCCGGCTCTGCACCCAAGATGGCGACTGGAAGTGGATTTACTCGGTCGGCAAAATTGTTTCTTGGGACAAGACAGGTCAACCGCTGCGAATGCTGGGCACTCACACTGATATTAGCGATCGCAAACGCACTGAGCAGGCGCTCGCTGAAAGCGAAGAACGGCTCCGACTCACTCTTGAAGCATCAAACCAAGGGCTCTATGACCTCAATCTGATCACGGGCGATGCCGTGGTCAATTCCAGATATGTAACGATGCTGGGCTACGATCCCGAGCATTTTCACGAAACCCATACAAGATGGCTCCAGCAGCTTCACCCTGACGACCATGAACGCGTTGTCCAAGTTTATTTGGATTATGTATCCGGCAAAATTTCAGACTACCAAGTGGAATTTAGGCAGCGAATGCAAGATGGTCGGTGGAAGTGGATTGATTCGGTCGGCAAAATCGTCGCCTGGGACGAGACAGGGCAACCGCTGCGAATGCTGGGCACTCATACCGATATTGACGAACGCAAACGGTTAGAGGCAAACCAGGCTCGTTTGCTCAGCATTCTCGAAGCGTCGCCTGATCACATTGGGATAGCAAGGCCAGATGGCACCGTCATCTGGAACAACACACAAGCCAAAATCCTCAGTGGATTACCCTTAGATATCGATGTCACTCAAGTTTCCGTTAGTGCCTATCATCCCCAGTGGGCATCGGAGCTAATTCAGCGCGAAGGCATGCCAACAGCGATGCGCGAGGGCATTTGGATCGGGGAAACCGCTCTCTTGCAACCAGGCGGGGGAGAAATTCCAACGTCGCAGCTCATCTTGGCCCATCAAACTGCCACAGGCGAAGTGGACTATTTATCAACCATCATTCGAGATATCAGCACCCTCAAACAAGCGGAACAAGTGCTCAGAGAAACCAATACCAACCTTGAGATGCGCGTTGCTGAGCGCACAGCAGCACTCGTTGAGGCCAAAGAGACTGCCGAATCGGCCAATCAGGCCAAGAGCATGTTCTTAGCCAAAATGAGTCATGAGCTGCGCACGCCTCTCAACGCGATTCTGGGCTTTAGCCAACTGCTTGCGATGGATGAGCAGACTCCACATGACCATTTGGAAACAATAAAAATCATCAACCGCAGTGGCGAGCATCTTCTGTCATTGATTAACGATGTTCTCGATGTGTCAAAGATTGAGGCAGGAGAGGAGACGTTTGATGCTGTCGAGTTTGATTTGCCGCAGCTCATTGATGATCTCGTCGATATGCTGAAATTGATGGCAGAGTCGAAGGGGCTTGAGTTTCGAGTCACTGTTTTATCACCGTTGCCCCAATGCGTGTGTGGCGATCGCCCCAAATTGAGCCAGGTGTTGATTAACCTTTTAGGCAATGCCATCAAATTTACCCAGACTGGCTATATATCGCTGCGGGTTGGCGTGAGTCCGCCTGACTCCCCATTGCAGGCCAATTTATTACAGGCCAATCTAGACCCACGACACTCTGGTGATGCTGCATCCGTCACGATGCTACGATTTGATATCGAAGATACGGGCTGTGGCATCGCCCCCGCAGATCTCGCTCTTATCTTTGAACCTTTTGGTCAAACGACGAGTGGCCGACTTGCCCCAGAAGGCACAGGTTTGGGGCTCACGATTAGTCGTCACTTTGTTCATATTATGGGGGGGCAGCTCTGGATTGAAAGCGAAGTCGGTGTCGGCACAACCTTTACGTTTGAGATTCCACTTGAGCAGGTGAGCCATGCTGCCGTCATCTGCGTTGACGGCAGCATGGCTCGAAGATCTAGACAAGACAAAGCAAAGACCCAATCTCCAACTGAACATTTTGGGGTGCCATCCTCCTATCAATTTGACGTAATCAATGGCCAACCCCATGATTCACTTGCCGTTGAGTCTTTCACAACAGAAGCCTTGAGAGTGCTACCGGAGGAATGGATCGCTGAGTTTTACAGTGCGCTGACACAGCTAGACCGAGAGCAAATGCTGGAGTTGACTGAGTCAATTTCTCCAGAACACGATCGTCTGACTCAGATCTTGGCTCAAAAAATTCGCAACTTTGAGTATGAGATGCTTTTAGATGTGATGCAGCCATTGCTTTAAACGCGTTCATCATCTACAGATGCCACAAGAGATGCCACAAGCGAGAGAGATTGGCATCAGGTATCAGATAAAACTTTGTTAAAGTTTTATTCGGTTAAATATTTTTTGGGAGAATACGATCAGCAATCAACAAAACTAGGCAGGCTGCTGGGTAAAGTAATAAAAAGTCATACTGAGTATGGGTTTTTTAATGCCTCGAACAACTGTGCCGACAGGGTCATCTTTCTTGAACGTCATCTTTCTTAAACTAAGCATTGCCCCTTAAAATTGCTCCTTTCGGCATCACTTTCTCGGTTCGAGGTTTGACCTCAGAAAGGTTCTAGAGCTCACAGTCTATTTTTCTGAACTCATGCCTGTGTTATTTCTCTAGAAGTCTTCTTGGTCACAGATGTCTAAGCACTCTCCCCCAAGGTCTGTTGCCACACTTGGCTCCAAGACCATCATGGTCATTGACGATACTCCAGACAATTTACGCCTGCTAGAAAACTTGCTATCCATGCACGATTATTCCGTGCGGTTGGCCCCTAGCGGCAGGCTAGCGCTGATGGCGCTTCAGCAAACCATCCCAGACTTAATTCTGCTCGATATCCGGATGCCCGAGATGAGCGGCTACGAAGTGTGTCAGCGACTAAAGGCTGACACACACACCCGCGAAATCCCGGTGATTTTTATTAGTGCGTTGCAAGAGGGTGGCGATAAGACCGAAGCCTTTGACGTGGGCGGAGCCGATTACATCACAAAGCCGTTTCAGGCAGAGGAGGTTGTTGCTCGGGTACGGCATCAACTGCGGCTTGTAGATCTGCAACACCAGCTCCAGCACCAGCAGCAGCTTCTCCTAGCCCAAAACTCTCAGCTTCAACAAGCTCGCGAAACCGCAGATGAAGCCAACCGAGCGAAGAGTGAATTTTTAGCCAGCATTAGCCATGAGTTGCGCACTCCAATGAATGCCATTTTGGGGTTTACTCAGCTTGTTCTGGGTGAGGGTCGCATCGATATGAGAACGCGAGACTATCTCGACATCGTTAACCGCAGTGGAGAACACCTGCTGGCTCTGATTAATGATGTCTTAGAGATGTCTAAAATTGAAGCGGGTAAAGTCGTTCTTCATGTTCAACCGTTTGATCTAAGAACGTTATTACGAAGCCTCGAAGAGATGATTTCTCTGCGGGCACAAGAAAAAAGTTTAGATCTCAGCATTGAGCTTGATCCCAATCTCCCCTGCTATGTTGAGGCAGATGAAAGTAAGCTGCGCCAAGTGCTTATCAATCTCTTGGGAAACGCGGTGAAGTTTACCCACAAGGGACAAGTCATCTTGCGCGTGAAAGAGGTCTCTAAGCAGGTTTATGCCTCGTCTGACTTTCCATTGCTGACTGATGCCTCGACGCCTTCTCCGATCTGCCTTTCATTTGAGGTTGAAGACACCGGAGTAGGCATCGCGCCTGATGACGTTGACACTTTATTTGACCCTTTTGTGCAGACGATAGCAGGCTATAAATCTCAGGAAGGAACAGGATTAGGGCTGCCGATCAGTCAGCGGTTTGTGCAATTGATGGGAGGAACCATTCGAGTGCAGACCGTGCTCGGACAAAGCTCGGTGTTCTCTTTTGAGATTGACGTTGTGCCGATATCTTCGCTCAAGCATGTTTCAACCCTCCTTCCCGATAAAAAGGTCAAGCATTTAGCCCTCGATCAGCCAGACTATCGTCTGCTGGTGGTGGAAGATAATCCCGATGGACGCTTGTTGCTCGTGCAAATCTTGAAAGCGGCGGGGTTTATAGTTCGTGCGGTTGAAAATGGTATGGCCGCCGTTCAAGAGGCGAAAATCTGGAAACCTCATTTAATCTGGATGGATATTTTGCTGCCGAAGATGAACGGGTACGAGGCGACTCGCCAAATCAAGGCGGCTGATATTACGCCTTCGCCGATTATTATTGCGTTGACAGCAAGTGCATTTGAAGAAGATCGTACCCGTGTGCTGGCGACTGGATGCGATGATTTTGTGCGAAAACCCTTTCAAGCCAATGATCTCTTTCGGAAAATTGCTCAATATCTACCGGTGCAGTATGTGTACCACTCAATCTCTATCGGTGAGGCGATCGCCAAGACCAAAAACGCCAAGACCAAAAACGTCACCCCTCAAATCATTGCATCACTGAGTGAGACTCCTCAAGAATGGCGTCAGAAACTGCGGCAAGCAGCCGTGAAAGGCTCCGACGACCAAATTTTTCGATTAACCCAAGACTTGACTCCGGGGCAGTCGGAGCTAGCGCAACTGCTTGAATCGTTAGCATACGACTTTCAATTCAATCTCATCTTAGAGCTACTGTAGATTAAATCTTGATTTAACTAACCTGCGATATCGATGGAGATATCAGTTATAAATGTGTTGATCGTTGTAGCGTATTGATGCAGCGTTTAATGCAGGAATTTACAGACTTTATTGACTCACTGTTGTAAAAATTGTTGTGCAATTTTAACCCCATTCTTCATATGCAATACCTTTTAGAAAATCAAACCAAAAAGCAAATTCTTGTTGTAGACGATAAGCCAGACAATCTCCGATTACTATCGGCAATGTTGGCCCACCATCATTACGATGTGCGCAAAGCACTGAGCAGCTCACGCGTGATTGAATCCGTAAAAGCAGATGCGCCAGACTTAATTTTACTTGACATTAGAATGCCTGAAATCGATGGCTATGAAGTGTGTACAATTCTAAAGAAAGATCCTAAAACAAGGGATATTCCAATTATTTTTCTCAGCGCATTAGATGACATCTTAGACAAAGTGAATGCTTTTGCCGTTGGGGGTTCAGACTATATTACTAAACCCTTTCAAGAAGCCGAGGTTCTTGCTCGCATTGAAAATCAGCTCAAGATTCGAGAGCTTCAGTGCCAGCTTAAGATCCAAAATGAAGAACTGGTGCGGTCGAATCGAGAGCTGGAGCAGTTTGCCCATATCGTTTCCCACGACTTGCAGCAACCCCTTCAAACCATCATGGGCTACACCCAGCTAGTTGCCCTGCAAGAACCGGAACCTGCGGACTCGTCAACCCATGACTGCCTCAAGAAGATACTCCATGCGGGCGATCGCATGCAGAGACTCATCAAAGATCTTCTGAGCTATGCCCTGACTGGGCAAGATCAAAAAGAATTAACTCTTGTTGATTGCAATGTTGTGTTGGAGCACGTGGTTGAAAATTTAGACAGTGCCCTAAACGAGAGCCAAGCCGAGCTGAGTTATCCACAACTGCCCGTGATCTTAGGCAATGAAATTCAGCTTGCATTACTCTTTCAAAACTTGGTGAGTAATGCAATTAAGTTTGTGAGATCTGAAGTAACTCCTCAAATTACGATTACCGTTTCTCAAGAAAATAGAAACTGGCTATTTGCAGTTAAAGATAATGGCATTGGGATTCCTTCTGAGCAGGTGAAGGAAGTTTTTAGAGGGTTTCATCGACTCCACTCTGCTCAGAAATATCCGGGGCATGGTATCGGATTGGCAACGTGTAAACGCATTGTTGAAAATCATGGTGGAACCATCTGGGCAGAATCTCAGCCAAACATCGGAACAACCGTCTACTTCAAATTGCCGCTCCAGACTGCATCAGTGCCTGCATCTTTGTCGAAAGCATCATCATGAACTTTTGTGGTGCAGGGCTTTCGATATGTGCTCAATTTATGGCGTGAATTAATTCACGTGAATGAATTGGCGGGAGTTAATTGGCGTGAGTCAATTGGCGATCGCCTCTAGCCAAATCGAATCGCCTTTGTGAATGGTTCCGCCCTGAATCACTGACATTCGAATTCCTGCAATCACATCGTTATGTTGTGCGGTTGTGCGCAAAATATTCAAGTCTTCTGGCAGTCCTTTTTGGGGCAAGGTGGTCACCACACAGCGCGGACAGGCTGTATCAACCTTCAACGTCACCGTATCTCCGATCATTAGCTGATGGCCAACCCAGGCATTTTCAACAAAATCTGCATCTGGTGAGGCTGATTCAATCAGCAGATTAGGTCGAAATCGACAGGGGTCAAACGCACCCTCAGGATACAGCTCTTGCAGTCGCTTGAGAGTTGCTGTTGTCAACGCATGTACTGGGCAAGAGTCAAAAAAGGTTCCTGCGGGCATAAAAAGCTGGGTGACCGTGTCTCGATTGGCCGTGCCCTCTACATCAGGCCAATATTGGTCAAGGCTAGGAGTCTCCGGCGCTGAAGTGAGAACTTCTACCTCTCGACCCACCCAGTCAGAGAGGCATGTGTCGAGATCAGCCTGCTCTGTACTGATTGTGATGCCGTTGGGCAGAGAAATGCTAACCGGAGGCATCGGCTCACCATCTTGAGGAGGCTGCACAAACGCAGCATGGCAGTTGAGCAACGACGCCCATTTTTTTGGATTTTTGGCGCTGGCAACGCGGCTCGTTTGAGTATCCCACAGGGCATAGGTGCGATCGCCTAGCAACCCTTGTGCGACAAGCTCCGCAGTCTCTAGAGTTTCTCCCTGCATCGACTTGACAGGATAGCGAAATAGGCTTTCGAGAGAACCAACTAACTTGCGCCCCATAAAGGTTTAGACACTACGTCTTATCAAACAACAGCTCGACCCTACCATAGAGTCTACGTTTCAGGAGGTAGTGATATGTACGGATTCAGTCTTTGGACGCCTTTACGCTTTAACCGGAAGTGAGCAGCAAGAGTAGAGCAGGCGATCGCCCCTCCTTATTCACGGATGATTCTTGATGATCTTCTTACTGCGGTGGAAACGGCTCAGGAGCAAAGTGATAGCTCGTATGGACTCCGCTGGGATAGAGAAACGTGCAAATCACTGATACGTCTGGGTTATAACGTATCAGCATGTCCTGAAGGCCGACTTGCTTCCAGTCACTGAGGATATTTTCGATCTGGCTCATAGGCCGAAACTTGATCTGCCAATCTTCGAGAACGGTTGTGTTGCCTTCAAGCTGACGCAGAATAACGACAGTACCCTTTTCGCCCAGTTGCTTATACCCCTGGTAGGCGATCGCCCCAATGCGGTCAGTATTTGCTTCGATCACGGCACATTGCTGATCCTTCGACTCAATTGGCTCACTCATAATCTATCTAGATGTCAACAAGGGTTCGTCAAACATCTTACTTGAGGGAAACCGCGTCAGTCTTGAGGGAAACCGCGTCAGTCAGATGAGGAGAGGGCCAGATCATGAACTAGCTTATGCATCTGACGCTTCGACCGGGTAACACGGGATGCATCGACTAGGATGTGAGGCACACAAGTTGGCCAACACAGAATCGTGAGCCACCTGAATTGCAGATAGCTCATCCACGATACAAAAACGACCTCGACAGACGGCTCGCAAAAGACGGTCAACAGCGTCCCGATCTTCGCTGCCGAGGGAGTCACTCAAAATAGCTGCCATTAGTCCGTAGCGATCTGCCAGTGTAATTTTGCGAGACTGCGCAACCTGCGCAGTCAAATCGGCGATCGCAGACGGCAAGAGAGCTGGAATCAGATCCGACTGCACTAACGTTTCGTCTTGATCAAGTGTAAGCATCTGTAAATTACCAAGTGAGCGATACAGTAACAGAAAACAGACATGCCTCTGATAATTATTTTTTGG
>JBARXP010000062.1:0-18389 GCA_049647405.1 Elainellaceae cyanobacterium
AATAGGCAGGCGCTAAGCAGTGTAAGACCCCATTCCGGGGCGGTTGCTTGCCTGCCCACTCAGCAGGAGTCAGCCTAGTGCTGGCAGACTGGGAATCCCCGCGCCTTTAGGTCGGGGAGGATGTCAAAAAGGTATCTGGGTCATAAAGAGCCTGAATTTCTCCAGACACAGTGACAATTTCTCCCACATATTCTGGAGTCTCTTCTGCCGATTTTGTCGGGGTTTCAGACTGCCCTGCGACTTCGCTTTCGTAACTAGCTGACTCGTCAGTTTCAGCCATCGGAGACGGATTGCTACAGGCAGGCAGAACAAACAGCGCACTAGCCAAGGCGATCGCCCCACTCAGGTTGCGTCCCAGTCCGCCCGATAAGCTACGAGGACGCAGACCGGGCTGAGTCAGCTTCTGCAAGCGATGTTGAATCCGAAGTTTCATAGGAACCTCTCTCTCAGTTCGTCATGCACATCCAAACTCACCCCTGAACGTCAGCGTCTTAAACGGTAGATAGACAGCATTGAAAAATTTGGATATGCCGATAGCTCAGAATTTGCTGTCCTTGATTCTCAACCTATCGGCAAATTGCTCCTGTCAGTTCCCCAGTGAGAGATAGGTTTTGTCAAATGTCTATCTATCTTGCGAAGGAAATTTGCCCGCTTTGCTTGACCTTATCCAAGAGCAATATCGAGCACCATCATCACGGCAAAGCCGACCATCACGCCCAAGGTTCCCTCTTGGGCAATCCCTTTTTCTTGAGTCTCAGGAATAATTTCATCGGCAATCACAAACAGCATGGCTCCGGCAGCAAAGGCCATGCCCCAGGGCAACAGAGGCTGAGCAATGCTGACGACGGTCACTCCAAGCAAACCGCCCACGGGCTCTACCAACCCAGTTAACACCGACACCCCAAACGAATAGGCCACCGAATAATCGAGAGACCGTAGACCGATCGCCACAACCAAACCTTCAGGAATATTTTGCAGTCCAATTCCCATTGCGAGGGCGTAGCCCGTAGAGGGGTCGTCTGCGCCAAACCCGACGCCGACCGCCAAGCCCTCAGGAAAGTTGTGGAGAGTGATGGCAATAATGAACAGCCAGATGCGCTCAAAATTTGCCAAACTTGGCCCTTCTCGACCTTTGAAAATATGCTCGTGAGGAAAATTATTGTGGGCATACCAGAGAAAAACTCCGCCCAGCATCAGCCCTGCGGCGATCGCCAATGCCGCCCCCGTGTCAGAATACCCTTGGCGTACGGCAGATTCGATGCCTGGAATGATGAGAGAAAAAGACGTGGCTGCCAGCATGACTCCACCGCCAAACCCCAGCAATATGCCTTGAATGCGAGGACTGAGCTGGCGAGTAAACAAAATGGGGATCGCCCCAACTCCAGTACATAGCCCAGCAAGAGTACTTGCCCACAGCCCAGCAACAATGGTATTCACTGAAATTTTTAGCTCCCAACGGTTAAGAAATGCGATCGCTCTTGATCATTTAACACATCTTTTTAGACTCTGCTCAGCCTCTATCCAGCGACCGCACCTCGTTTCCATCCTGCTGATGCCACAACCATAGTCCGTTTGTTTCAGACTCCCAGGAATCTCTTCATGCAGTCAATTCATCCAATTGACAGTTGATCCTGATCGCGATCGCGATCACTCTTTCTAAGGATTGTTCTGAAAAGTTGTTCTGAGCCTCACCCAGCCATTGTCAATTCAGAGTCTCAAAAGCAACAGAAACCCAGAACAATTCCGAAACAAATCTGCACTGTTGATTCTGTTGTTCATTCTTAAGCCGAACTTAAGTCGAAAAAGAAGAGAATAAAACCTATGAGTAACCAACCGAATAACCAAACCGAAGCTCCTCAATCTGAGGTTTCTATGCCTGAAGCCGTGACCACAAAAGCTCCTCCCATCGAAACTCACCGTCTAGAGATTCCCAGTTCGGATACCCACATTAACGCCTATTTGGCCATACCCGAGGGCGACGGGCCATTTCCTGCGGTGATTGTGCTGCAAGAAATTTTTGGGGTCAATACTCATATTCGCAATGTGACCGAGCGCTTTGCTCAGCAAGGCTATGTGGCGATCGCCCCTGCCCTCTATCAACGTCTCGCTCCCGGATTTGAAACAGGCTACACCGAAGAAGATATAGAGCTAGGTCGCGAGTATAAGCAAAAAACAGACGCCGACGAGCTACTGAGCGACGTGCAGGGAGCTATAAACTATGTGAAATCGCTTCCCAATGTAAAGCCAGGGGCGATCGGGTGCATTGGCTTTTGCTTTGGTGGCCATGTTGCTTATCTGGCGGCAACTTTACCCGATATCAAAGCCACAGCCTCTTTCTACGGGGCAGGCATTACCACCTGGTGTCCTGGCAATGATTCGCCAACGGTCAACCGCACGGCTCAAATTCAGGGGACGCTGCACGCTTTCTTCGGGGTCGATGATCAGAGTATTCCTCAAGAGCAGGTCGATCAGATTGCGGGAGAGTTGCAAAACCACAGCATTCCTCACAAGGTCTTCCGCTACCCCAACGCGGGTCATGGGTTTTTCTGCGATCAGCGGGGCAGCTACAGCGAAAAAGCCGCAAAAGATGCCTGGGACAAAGTGCGTAGTCTTTTTCTCGAAACGATTGGATAGCTGAGCGAGAGCCTATTCGGCTGGCTTCGCGGCATTAGGGCACTTCCAACGAGCACTTCCAACTAGCACTTCCAACAGGCACTTCCAACGAGCACTTCCAGCTATCTGCCATGCCCAACTCTCTCCTTTTCGAGATACAAGAATGGGCACAATAGCATCAGGCTCTCTCTCTACTCTCACCTGAACGGATTCGCATAATTATTATGAACCGCTTAACCGTGCTCGATGCACCTCAAGAATGGAACCTGTCTGACTTCTATGAGAATTTTCAAGATCCTCGACTCGCCCAGGATCTGGAATATTTGAGGGTCACCGCCCACCAGTTTCGTGAGCAGTATCGCGGCACGATCGCCACTCTTTCGCCTGAGGCGATCGCCGATGCATTGCGACAGATTGAGGCGATCGCCACCAAGTCGGGCTGCTTGTGCGACTTTCCGTTTCTTGTCTTCTCGGCTGATACCCGCAATATCGAAGCGCGTCAGTTTCTCGATCAGGTGAAAGCCGCACTCACCGAAGTCAGCAATCAGCTACTGTTTTTCGACTTAGAATTGCAGGCTCTTGATGACGATGCCTTTGCTGATTTGCAGACAGCGACTGTTTTAGAGTCCTACTGGCATTACCTCGACCGCATTGCGACCATGCGACCGTATAAGCTGCCCGAAGCGGTTGAGCAAACGCGCAACCAAGACAGCCTCACCGGGCGGCAGGCGTTTATTCAGCTGAGAGCTGTTCATTTAGGAGAACAAGACTACGCCCCTGTGGCAACTCCAGATGGGCGCATGGCAGAAACTGAGGCAGAGCTAAAGGCGTTGCTCTATCACCCTTCTGCCTATATTCGCCACGCGGCCTACAGTTCTGTGAGGCAGGTGCTTCAGCAGCACAATTCACTCTATGGCTACATTCTCAACAGCATTTGTCAGGATCATCATCTTGAAAATCAGATGCGCGGCTATGACTCGACTCTGCATAAACAACTGATGACCGATGAGGTAGCCGAACCTGTCTTTCGCGCCATTATGGACGGCACGCGCGATCGCTACGATCTGTTTCAGCGCTACTATCGGCTAAAAGCACTAGGCACAAAACAGTCCATTCGCAGTTGTGATATTTATGCCCCCTGGTCTTCTGGCAGCGGCAATGTGCAGCCTGTGCCTTACAAAGCTGGCGTTGAGACTTTACTCGCCGCTCTAGAAGAGTTTGATGTCAACTATGCTCGCCGCGCTGAGGAGTTTTTCTTGCGCAACTGGGTCGATGCGAGGGTGCGCCCTGGGAAGCGGGGCGGAGCCTTTTGCTGCTACACCCACAGCAAACACAGCTATCTGTTGATGTCTTACACGGAAGACTACAATTCCCTGTTCACCCTCGCCCACGAAATGGGACATGGGCTGCACTATGCCTGGATTGGCGATCGCCAAAGTTATCTCAACTGTCAGCCTCCGCTCGTGTTGGCCGAGGTGGCTTCCACGTTTAATGAGCTGTTGCTGCTCGACTACTTGCTCAAGCAAGCTGAGGGTGATGCCGATATGCGGCGATCGCTCCTGACTCATCAGCTCGAAGATCAGCTCAACCTGCTGTTTCGCCAAAGTACTATCAGCCGCCTCGAAATGATCTTGCACGACAAAGCCTCCACAGGCAGCTTCGACCACCATTTTATTAATGCTCAGTGGATGGACTTATATGGCGAACTCTGTGGCGATGCGGTCGCGCTACTGCCCAGCCACCAATATGACTGGGCCAAGATCGGCCATATCTTCTTCAAACCCTTTTATTGCTACCAATACACCGCATCGACCATTGTCAGTCTGGCCTGCTATCAGCAATATCTCGACCGGGGCAAAGACTTCATCTCTGGATATTTAGAACTCCTAGGAGTTGGCAGTCGCTATGACCAAGTCGATGCCCTGCGCCACTACGTTGGGGTCAACCTTGACGATCCATCCACCATCAAAAGCGCGCTCAACTATGTAGAGACTCTGCTTGACCAGCTTCAAGAAACGCTAGACATGTCTTCAGACTGACACCAGTCCTCAAGATAAGACGTAAACGGGGTTAAATTTTCAGGTCGATATGCTTGTGTTGCACCTGCGCCGTCTAGGGCACACCATCGCTGCCGGGTGCTGAGGTGCAACATATCTGGGGTAGAAATCTCACGAACATTGCCTCTCAGCTTCTCTAAAATGCCCTGGAGCGGCTTCTCAAAGTGAGTTTTATAGTCAGTGATCAGCTCATTTTCTTTAACACCTGCAACCGGAGCCAAATCAAACGAGAGTCCTAGGGCATGAGACTCATCCATTAACCATTGCAGCGCTGCATTCGATAGCCCTTCGGTGGCTTTTGTGCCCCCGCCCACGCAGCCATGATGCCCAGGAAACCACATTTCTCTCAGGTTAGTATCAGCTCCTTCGCTCAACTGCATCGGGGTGACATCAAACGCTGTTCGATTTTCGTCAATGGCTACGGCATGGCGGGCATAACGAATGCGTCGGTTGAGCGTTGTGTCGTGAAATCGATACCGTTGATTGATTAACCGATCAAGGGGTAACAAAACTGCCACTTCAGGCACGCCGAGAGAACCCACGGTGTCCCAACACCCTAAAAAGTCAACATCTACTCCTCGACTGTATTTTTCTCGGAAGTCAATGGCCGATGGATCTTGAGGTTTAATCTCTGAGCGATACAGTTTGTAAGCCTCTAATACTCGGCGAATATGACGGCGTTTTAGCAGCCCCGAATTGTAGATCAGCCCTGCCAGACTGCGAACGGTGTAAGCCCCTCGGCTAAACCCAAACAAATAAATCTGATCGTTTTCGTCTGGATCATAGTTCCAGCAGAGAAACTTATAGGCATTCTGGATCACCTCATCCACGCCCCATCCAAAGGCTCCGCCTCCAATACGGTCTATAAAATTTCTGGTGCCAACGCCTGGGTTATAGAAAATAACCTGCTGAATCTCTTCATGGTTCTCTTTTGAGAGAGGTTTGACCGCCTGAGCCAGTTTGACCACGTTTGTAGGGTAAGTCGTCGGGTCTGCCGTTAACTTTTGCCAGGTTCCATCGCAACAGACGACCAGACGCTTCATAACTCGATATTCCTAGAAATCATATATTTTGGCCGTTCATAGATGCAATTCTGAGCAGTTGCAATTCTGAGCAGATGTAACTCTGAGCAGGACTACCAATCATCTAATGAATCGCCGCCTTTGATCCACTCGTCTAGCTGGCGATCGCCATGCACGCAGCTAAAGAGATGGAGGCCAAAATCGCTCGACAAATCTTCGCAAACTTTGATGCCCCGAACGCTGTTGCCCTTAGCGTCGAGAGGAGGGGAGAAAGTGCCAATGCCCAGCTTCCCCGGCACAACCGCCGTAATGCCCCCGCCCACTCCACTCTTGGCAGGCATTCCGACGCGATAAATCCACTCGCCAGAATAGTCATACATGCCGCACGTGAGCATGACGCTGACCACATCTTGAACATAGCGCTCGTCTAAGGCGCGCACTCCCGTCACCGGGTTTACCCCGCCATTGGCAAGAGTCGCCGCCATCATCGCCAAGTCTTTGGCATTGACCAAAATGGAACATTGCTGGAAGTAAAGATCCAGCGTTTCATCAATCTTGTCGCCTACCATGCCAAAGTTGAGCATGAGATAGGCCATAGCTCGGTTGCGAAACCCGGTCGCTTTTTCGGAGAGAAATACCGGAACACTAATGTCGTGCTCGCGCCCGGTGTAGCGTTGAAACATATCTAAGACTCGTTTCAAGCGCTCCGTTCCATTGGCACCTTTGATTAAATCGGCAGTGGCGATCGCCCCCGCATTAACCATCGGATTGTAAGGTCGGTTAGTTTTCTCATCTAGCACGATGGAGTTGAAAGCTTCTCCGGTTGGCTCGACACTCACCTTACTGTTCACATAGTCTCTACCGCAGTCTTCCAGAGCTAAACCGTAGACAAACGCCTTAGAAATCGACTGAATGGTAAAGAGTTTGTCGCAATCTCCCACATCAAAAACTTGTCCGTTTGTTGATATCGCGCAAATGCCAAACCACTCAGTTTTTGCCAGGGCAAGCTCAGGAATATAATCTGCTACATCTCCATCATTTAGAGAACCGTACTTTTCATACAGTTCACTGAGATAGGCTCTGAATGGAGACGCAACCGCCTGGATTGAGCTAGTTAGCGATTGCAAGTTACCGATATCAGACATGGGGTTCCTCGAAGCAATGCTTTAACGTGATGGTTGTCGTGTAAGCGAGTGACAAAATTTCAAACAAAAGTGAAAAACGATAAACGCTACGCCATGATTCGCTGAGCGACTTTTTGAAATTCTTGACTGATGGGATGATCTGGAAAGCGTAAGCAAAATACGCCTTCGCTTGCCAACTGCGCAATGTCCTCCGAGAGTGGAAAAAAGCCGACCACTGGCAACGCGTAGGTTTCTTCAACCTTTTGTCGAAGCGCATCAGGTATCAGCTTATTATGAGCTTTGTTAATCGCTATCATTAAGTTGCGAACGTTGAGCTGGCGAGCAACATCTACGGTCACTGCTGTTCCTTGATAGTCTTGCTTATCGGGGCGGAGAATGAGCAACACAACGTGGGAAATCGCGATGGACAAGAAAGTTTCTTTCGACAGACCCGGATGAGTATCGATAAATAAATAGTCAAGCTGTAGCTCTTTGACTAATCGCCGAAATCCATCATTGAGTAGCCTGACGTCGTAGCCTTCCTTCAAGATTTTTGCAATATTATCTGCCTTGACACTTGAAGGCACTAAAAACAATTCACCCGCAGACAAACCCAGGGGTTCAGTCAACCGATAAGCTGCTGCTTCAATCGGTTTTTCGCCCCAGAGATAGTTATTGAGCGTGACGTGGGTCTGGTCAGGTTCGAGACAAAAAATGTTGTGGACACCAGGTGAGGGAACATCAGTATCGACCACTCCAACGCGATAACCTTGCTGAGCGACCGTGCTCGCCAGGTTGGCACAGAAGTTGGATTTTCCAGTTCCACCTCTGTAAGAGTGAATTGAAATGACTTTCGGCATCTTTGTAAATCCGTATGGATTGCACTACATGTATTGGACTATAGATGAATGTTACTGAAATAAGCGATTGCTGATCGCTAGAAGCCTTCATCTGCGGTAGGGTGGGCAGTGCCCACCCGCCTTAATGCAGTGCCATTCTATAGATTCCTGAGAGTTAAAATCTGGTTATTTTTTGGGCAAGAATCTGCAACTCACATTATGGCTTCAAAAGAAAGTTAAAGATGAATCAGAATTTACAGAAATATTGCGCCTCTCAAGGAGTAGCAATTGAGCTTGAGAAGCATTGGGATTTTCCTCAAGGTGGCATAATGACTTTACCCTCGATTTATATCTTTTCAGGTGACAAAGCTTCATTACGCTCATTGTTTTGGGAGCATATTGCCCATGCTTTTGTGTCAGTCTGTTCGTTTAGTATTGGCGATCGCCATGTCTAGTAGCGCGATCGCCAGCGCGGTCTGTGGGCTGTTGACTCCTGCCCAAGCTCGATCCCTCATTCTCCAAGCCGCACCCTCGTCCCATCCGAATGTTACTCTCACAATTGCGCAAAGCGAAGCGGGCGAAATGGGCGAAATGGGCGAAGCGAGTCTGGCCCAAGCGCTCATCCTGATTCAGCAGGGCATGTCCCAAGTCAATACAGGGGAATTAGAATCCGCAGTCCAGTATTTTGATCAGGCATTGGGGGTAAGCCGCGAGATGGGCGATCCCTATCTAGAAGGGCTCTCGCTGATTGCTCGCGGACGAGCGCTGTTGGGTCTAGAACAATCAGAACCAGGACTCGAATCTGTGCAACAGGGCTTGGCGATCGCCCAAGAACTGGGCGATTCACAACTGGAAGCACTGGCTCAGGGCATCCTCAATGAAGCGGAAGCGCCATAAAATGCCGACCAATCTCGAATCTCACCGAATTTTTAACATGGACAACTGATGCAAGACCATTCTCCAGCCTCCCAGTCGCAAACCATTACAGACACCATGACACCCAGTGCAGCCGACCACATTCTGAAACAATTTGATTGTGTCAAACCAGGAGCCCAACCCCCCGCCAGCACCGCATCATTCTCTACCTTGCAACAGGCGCTACAGGTTGTCGCCCAACATTCTGACTTTCAAATCCTAGGGATTTGCGCAAACTCTGTCGAAGAGGGAGTCGCAGCTCTCCACTCTTACGCCTCAGCATTGGGCTATAGCGTAGGTCAACTCCCTGAGTCGTTTCAATCAACTCAGGGGCCTGCCTACATTAAGTTCAACGCGAAAGCTCAAATTTTGTATGCCGATAGCTACACAGGCGACCACCGGGGTGTTCTCGTTTCTTGTCAATCGGCTTACAGTGATGGGCTCAATGAAATGTATGGTCATTTGCCCTTAACGTTATTCGACGCGCCGCCGCTATCTTAACGTCAGAACTTTAACGTCAGACACGATCGCAAAAATCGCAAAACATTTATTGCCCCGAATGAAGTAGGGGTCTAAAACAAAAAAGACAAAGGGCGATCGCCCCTTGTCTTTCTTGCTATTTCGAACTCAAAACGTTCTGTACTTTGATTTGCCAGCAGACCTCAACCCAAAGAGTCTGCTCCAGCAACCACTTCTAGAAGCTGTTGAGTAATCGCCGCTTGACGAGCTTTGTTGTAAGACAGTGACAGGCTTGAAATCAAATCACTTGCGTTTTCACTTGCGTTATTCATAGCGGTCATCCGAGCCGCAAGTTCACTAGCAGCAGATTCCTGTAGAGCCCTCAACAACTGATTATTCAAGTACAGAGGCAGCAGAGCATCCAAGATCTGTGTGGGGTCTTGTTCAAACAGCATATCTTGAGGCAGCGAGGAAGCCGTTGGAGCTTCAACAGCCTGACGCTCTACCTCAAACGCTCCGCCGCGAGTGGTGAGCCTGAAGATTTCGTCATCTACAGGCTCAAGCCCTTGAATATCGAGTGGCAAAATTGTTTGGACAACGGGTCGAGAACTCACCAGTGAAACGAACTTTGTATAAATCAGTTCCACTCGGTCAACCGTATCAGACAGAAACAAGGACAAAAGCTGATCTGCAACTTTAGAAGCTTCGTCCGCCGTCGGAATTTGATCTAAACCCATAAACTTAGCGTCAATGGGTCGATCTCGCCGTTGGAAATATTGAATCGCTTTTCGACCTACCAAAACGTAGGTATATTCAATTCCTTCTGCTTGAAGTTCTTCCGCACGCTTTTCAGCTCGCCGAATGACGTTCGAGTTGTAACCGCCGCACAAGCCGCGATCGCCAGACACAACAAGCAGAGCGACTGATCGAACATCACGCTTTTTCAGAAGCGGCAGATCCGCCTCTTCAAATCGCAACCGAGACTGCAACCCAAATAAAACCTGAGCTAAACGATCAGCAAAAGGACGAGTCGCTGTGACTTGCTGCTGAGCACGACGCACCTTTGCAGCCGCCACAAGACGCATCGCCTCTGTAATCTTCTTCGTATTCTTAACCGACTTGATGCGATCGCGGATCGCTTTGAGGTTAGCCATAACCGTAGACCAGAACTGCGTTTTTGCAAGAGGACATAGAGAAGAGATCGCGAGAAGCAAGCGTCAGGGTAGCTCATAGATTGCTACCCCAACACTGATTGCAGCCGCTACACGCTAGCCATAAAGGTCTGCTTGTATTCAACCAAGACCGATTTCATCAAATCTTGCACTTCATCGCTCAGCTTCTTCTCTTTGGCCGCAAGCTCTAGATATTCTGGCTTGCTGGTCTTGAGATACTCTCTCAAGCCATTGGTAAAGGCCGTGATTTTCTCAACAGGAATATCATCCAGATAGCCGTTGATGCCTGCATAAATGAGGATAGACTGCTCAGCCACAGACAGCGGCGAATATTGAGGCTGCTTCAGCAACTCCCGTAGACGCTGCCCTCGTGCAAGCTGATCTTGGGTGGCTTTATCCAAATCAGAGGCAAACTGTGAAAACGCCTGCAATTCGTCAAACTGCGCCAGCTCAAGCTTTAGCTTTCCAGCCACTTTTTTCATCAGCTTTGTCTGAGCGGCTGAACCCACACGGGATACAGAAATACCCGCATTCACCGCAGGTCGCAAACCAGAGTTGAACAAGTCAGACGACAGGAAGATCTGACCATCTGTAATTGAAATCACATTGGTCGGAATGTACGCAGAAACGTCACCTGCCTGGGTTTCAATGATAGGCAGAGCCGTCATGCTGCCTTCTCCAAGGGCAGGGCTGAGCTTAGCCGCTCGCTCAAGCAGACGAGAGTGAAGATAGAAGACATCCCCAGGATAGGCTTCACGTCCGGGTGGGCGACGCAGCAACAGCGACATCTGGCGATAGGCTTGAGCCTGCTTCGACAAGTCATCATAGACAACGAGCGTTGCACGACCCTTGTACATAAAGTACTCGGCAATCGAGGCACCCGCGTAGGGAGCTAGCCATTGCAGTGCAGCAGGATCACTCGCATTTGCTGCGACAACGACGGTATAGTCCATCGCGCCCCTCTCTTGGAGAACGCTGACGACCTGAGCAACGGTCGATGCCTTTTGACCGATCGCCACATAGACGCAAACGACATCCTCTTCCTTTTGGTTGAGAATCGTATCAACGGCGATCGCCGTCTTACCCGTTTGGCGATCGCCAATAATCAGCTCTCGCTGACCTCTGCCAATAGGAATCATCGAATCGATTGCCGTGATTCCAGTCTGGAGAGGTTCGTATACAGACTTACGTTCAATAATTCCTGGAGCAGGAGATTCAATCAAGCGACTATCCGTCGATTGAATGTCACCTTTTCCGTCGATCGGGCGACCCAGCGCATCAACAACGCGACCAATTAGAGCATCACCAACGCCAATCTCAGCAATGCGTCCAGTTGCGGTGACCGTGCTACCTTCCTGGATATTGCGGCCGCCACCCATTAACACAGCGCCCACATTATCGCCTTCCAGGTTCAGAGCGATACCGATCGTACCGTCTTCAAACTCCAGAAGCTCAGACGCCATAGCCTGCTGCAATCCATAGATCCGAGCAATGCCATCTCCGACCTGTAGCACAGTCCCAACGTTTGAGACCTTGACCTCTTGGTCGTACTGCTCAATTTGCTGTTGAATGATGCTGCTAATTTCATCAGGTTTGATGCTTACCATAAGAGCCTCTCTAGACCGAGTGAATACTGCAAAATGAATAGGCTTAAATCAGAACAAAGCCTGTAGAAGACTGGCCAGTTCTCAAGCTTTCAAACTGAGACCAATCCGACGGAGTTGCCCCCTCAAGCTCGCGTCAAAAACCTGGGAGCCAACTTTAATCACGACGCCGCCGATTAAATCAGGGTCAAGACTAGCCTCCAAGTCAACAGCGTGAGCACCTGTGATATCAATTACTTTCTGACGAACTGCATCCTTCTGATCATCAGAAATAGGTACTGCTGATACGACCTCAGCTAAAACAGTCTTGTTGAGCTGTCGCAGAAGCTCTTTGTAGCGCTTGCAAACGTCCTTAAGCAATAAGATACGTTTACGATCTACTAAGAGCATCAAAAAGTTCAGTGTGTAAGGATGCAGTTGCTCAGATGAAACCTGGCGCAACACTGCCTTCTTAACGTCATCCAGAAGAAGAGGGTTCTCGAGAAATGCACTCAACTCATCCGATTCTTCCAGCGCGCTCTTGAGAAACGACATGTCTTCTGCAATGCGATCGGTCAAATCATGCGCTTTCGCGATCGACATGAGCGCCTCAGCATAGGGTGAGACCACTTGAGATATGACAATATTTGCCATGACTAGCCTCCCAGCATAGCTACGCTACTTTCCAAAAGATTCTGCTGAGCAGAATCGTCGAGTTCAGCCTTGAGACGTGACTCAACTCGCTCAAGAGACAAATCTGCTACACGCTGACGCAACTCTAACAAAATTCGCTCTTGCTGCGATGACATATCTCTCTGAGCCTCGGCCTGAAGCCGCTCAATATCTTTGTCGGCTTGAGCCAGGATAGAGACCTTCGCTTTTTCTGCTCGCTCGTGCGCATCCTTAACAAGCTTTTCAGCTTCTGCCTTGGCTTGTGCAAGCTTCTGCTGTTGCCCAGCAAGATCAGCCGACGCATTTTTCTTCCGAGTCTCAGCTTCTTTAATAGAATCCTGAATTTGGGTCTTTCTATCAGAGAGACTTCCGCCCAAAGACTTTCGCCCAAAGACAACTAAGACTCCAATAATAATGACCAAATTAATAAGGTTGGTGTCGAGAAGGTCAAAGTTAAGACCAAAACCACCACCTTCTTCGATCTCTGCAATCAGAAATGATAACGTTCCCATAGCCATTTGTGTCGCCAACTAAATTCAGAAAGACTAGGCTGCCCGAGTTCCCAGCAACTTATCGATAATTTGCTGAGTCAGTTGATCAACCTGCTGCTCAAGCGAACTCATCGCTTCTTGCTTCTGCTGGTCTAACTCAGCCTGCACCTGCTCTCGACGAACTTGCGCTTCTTTCTGCGCCTCCGCCACCTTGACCGAAGCTATCTTGCCAGCTTCTTCCTGCGCAGCCGAGAGGATTTCCTGAGTCTTACGTCGAGCATCCGACAACTCACTCTCATACTGTTCGGCCAGAGCCTTAGCCTTAGCTAAACGCTCTTCAGCTTCAGCATAGTTGGTGCGAAGGAAATCGTCCCGGTCGTCAATTGCCTTACCAATAGGTTTATAGAACAGGACATTTAGAATCGCCACTAAAATCAAAAATTGGATGGCCATTAAAGGTAGGGTTGCATTGATATCAAACAACCCGCCTCCTTCAGAGACCTCAGCAGCTAAAAACATCGTCCAGTGAATCATTTTTAAGGGCCGTGACTGTTCACTATTGCTGGGCTAACTACGCCAAGCGGTAATTGAATAAAAATCTCACCTCTCGTAAAAGGCAAAATTTATATGTGTTGCTTCAAAACAGCGGAGATATCTAAACCGTTAGAAACCTCCGCTGCATTCTTGTAAAGAACCTAAGCAAAAGGATTAGCGAACAGCAACACGAGGGAAACAACCAGACCGTAGATGGTCAGTGCTTCCATAAACGCGAGACTAAGCAGAAGGGTTCCTCGAATCTTACCTTCAGCTTCAGGCTGGCGAGCGATACCTTCCACAGCTTGACCTGCTGCGTTTCCCTGACCAATTCCAGGACCAATCGCGGCCAAACCAACTGCTAGGGCAGCAGCGATGACAGAAGCAGCAGCAATGAGTGGATCCATAATTAATCTTCCTTACGTTAAGTAGAACTAGATGAACATTGAAAAATCGGAATCGTGGTGAAGCCCTTGATAATTAACTGGGATAATGTTGTCCCATGTCAAGGCGCTTGCACAACTTGTTGAGACTCACCATGAGTGGGCGTAACTGCCCCTTCTGAAGAGAACGCTAATGCTCTTCATGACCTTCACCGTGTTCCTCCATTGCCTCACCGATGTAAGCTGCTGCCAGAGTTGCAAAAATCAGAGCTTGAATTGCACTCGTGAAGAGCCCCAGTGCCATCAGAGGCAAAGGCACAAATAGAGGAACCAGAAAAACTAAAACTGCCACAACAAGTTCGTCTGCCAAGATATTTCCAAACAGTCGGAAACTCAGGGAAAGAGGCTTGGTGAAATCCTCAATAATCTTGAAGGGCAACATAAACGGAACTGGATGGACATAGTTGCCAAAGTAGCCCAACCCTTTCTTGCTAAAGCCAGCATAGAAATAAGCAAGAGAGGTCAACAACGCAAGAGCAATCGTTGTATTGATGTCATTTGTCGGAGCTGCTAATTCTCCGGCTGGAAGCTCAATCGTCTTAAGCGGGGCTAAGGCACCCATCCAGTTTGAAACAAAAATGAACAGGAACAGAGTTCCGACAAAGGGCACCCAAGGACGATAATCCTTCTCACCAATTTGATTCTTTGCCAGATCTCGCATGAATTCTAGAGCGTACTCTAAGAGATTCTGTAGACCAGCAGGAACCATCTGCACATTTCGCGTTCCGGCCACAGAAACAATCAAAAGGATGGCAATCACAATCCAGGAGGACAAAAAGACTTGCCCATGGAGGTCTAAATTACCAACATGCCAATATAGGTGTTTTCCAACCTCCAGCTCAGCTAGATGCGATAGGAATGGAATGTTCAGAGTGTCCAACATATCAGTACGGTGTCAGTACAGTTAAATTCCTTCTAGGTTGATGACCAGGCAGCTTGATCGTGCATTACGAAGGGCCAGGAATCAAGGTCGTTCGCAGAACATATACGATAAGCGCAGCCTTATAAGTCAGAAAACCTAAAAAGATCGGGAGGATTTCGAACTGGTTTAGTTGCGATGCCACTATGATTAGAGCGATAAAGACAGCTATCCTGGTTTGCCCTAGCTGTCGCCTTTGTCGGCCCAGTTCTTCAACATGCTTCGCTAGCAGTCTCAGATAAAAGATGCCAGAGCAAGCGCCTACAAAATAGTTCAGTGCTGTGTTGAGGGAGTAAACAAACCATGATGACCCAAAGGCCACTCCCGTTATCACCAACGTTATCAGCAACAGCTCTCGCTGAAGACTGTAATATTCCTGCATAGACGGATCGGGCTCAGGAGATACCTGAGGCGATTCGCTTTCTGCGGGTAAATCTGCCTGAGATGCGGCAGCTTGGGTATCAGACTCCGAATAAGTCACAGAGTGTTAGCAGCTAATCAACCATTGGCTTGTCGGCAGTTTTTACCTCTCAAGCCACAGGCGATCATATCACGCAGTTGGTAACATTAAGTTAAGGATTAGCTGGATGATTGTCATCTTCTCGTTTTGGACGATAGCTGTCTCATTTTGAGCAAATACGGTTGGCCTACTGCATTTCCCGCATTCCCTTGATTAAGGTAGAGCCTCAACACACTCGATTGACGGGGCTCAGGAACTGAGACGGCCTGCGGTGGATAGAAGCATTAAATTATTCAAGGGTCAGTTAAGTGAACACCTCTCAATAGGTGAACGCATCTGATATCGGCATCATCTCGGATAGAGCACGATTAGTTTGTCCTGAAACAAACTGCGAACATCATCTAACGTTATGGCGTAGGTCGAAGATAGCTGAGACAGAATTGTATTGACATCAGAGATAGTATTGACATCAGAGATATTGACATCAGAGACCGAGAGCTTATCTGACTCGGGAGAGCTACAGTGCCCAAGAAATTGCTGCTGAATCTCGGTGAGCTGAATCACTTTGTAGTCTGCGTTGAAAATGGTGCTGCTCGGCCAGCCATCGATGCAGGGGTGTACTTCCGGAATTGCGGCGAGCAAATCTGCGTCAGCCTCCCAATTTGAATACTGGCGTGGAGGACGACCCAAGAAAAATTCATAGTGGGTAATTTCTGGATCTAACAATTCTATGAGTCGATAGCGTTGGCGATCGCCCTCCTTGTCAGTCAGCCTATTGCCCATGCTGTTCACCCGTTGCATGAGATGGGGGGAAGCCCCAATTAATCTGTCCAGGTTCCAATATTCGGGGTTAGAAAACCCGATAAACTCCAGATCTGATGCATCAATCAGCTCAAACAGCGTGTTGATGTTGTAGTCAATTTCTTGAGGATGCACATACATATCGGCAAAGTTGGCATCTCTCTGGTTTTCGAGAGACCAGCGTTCTTTCTCGCGAGTAAGCAACCGATTGTGTTCAGGCAAATTTGCAAAGATAGCGCGCCCAGTTTTAACCCCATCTTCATAGTCTCCGCGCTGCTCACCTTGGAGAATGGCGATCGCCTCCTGCATCAGCCGAATTTCCCAACGTCCTAATTCTGCATAAACAAAAATATGCAGCAAGCCTCCGGGCGCTAATTTGCCAGCAAGAGCCTGAATTCCCCTGATGGGGTCGGCCATGTGGTGCAGCACCCCAACACAATTAATCAGATCAAACTCTCCCGGAAGTTGAGCCGCGTCATAAATAGACAGCGGCTGAAACTCAACTCGATCGGCACCCGATCGACGACAGCGTTCTCTGGCGACCTCAAGCGCGCCATCACTTAAATCAATGCCGATCACCTCAGCATGGGGGTTGAGATGCACGAGATATTCTGTGCCGACCCCCGTGCCGCATCCTGCATCGAGAATTCGAATATTGTCGCGGAGCGGCTTCCGACCAGTGCAGAAGCTATGAGCTGCGACCCAATTCCAGCGCCAGTTATAGCCTGGAGGAGGCTCGTCTAACAAAGGCTCGGGAGGAAATGGATAGGTGTTGTATAGATTCGCCACTGCGGTGGCAACCTCATCCGGCTGAGAACTTTGAGCCGGATGAGAAGAAGGAAACTCAGACATAGAACAAGTTTTCTCGTCGGTAGTCGAACGCCAAATCTCTGGAAAGTCGTGAATTCCATCCAGAAACTCGAATAGGGCGAGACGTTGAGGATATATCGCCTACAAGTCGCCATATCGACGATACCAGTGAACTTGGCGATCGCACTCTACAAGTTTCTTGGGGCGATCGCCATTAGACCAGCAACTTATTCCCCGTCTCTTCAACTTTTGTGACTTTAATGAAGCTTTAGTTGAGTAGATTTCGGCAGAGAAGACTCATCGATGCCATTCGCTCACTTGGCTAATGAGACGATGCCGCATCAGGTTTTGGTTGCCGACCTGCATCAAGAATTTCACAAAAATCTCAAGGCATCTGACCCCAAATACTCAACAACTCCAGGTAACAAAACTTATCATCTTTCTCATGCAGGGTAACACTTTCATCTATGATGTCACACATAGATTTAGCAACAGGTTCATTCAAAGGTAGCTGCACGTCTTTCAATCTGCTACATACTTTTTAATAAAAGCCGCAGCAGTCCCAAAACGATTTAATCTAAACGTTGAACTGAACTGTCTGAGTCAGCTTTATGGAGCGCTTTCTTGCCGTCTTAACCGAGCGTTTTGCTTGTTTTTACGCTTCGGTCACAACGTCTGCAAAGTTGTGAGACTGTATGCGTTTCTGAGAAATTGACTTGAGCCAGAATTCCAGGGTCAGTGTTGTTGCAAAATCAGGCGATAAGCCTCTACTGAACCTAAAACCCTGAATTTTATAATTTGTTGACAACCGCTATTGAAGGGAGCTGTTGAGAACCAATGACTGTTAAGGCAAGTGGTGGAAGCTCTGTTGCACGTCCGCAACTCTATCAGACTCTACCTGTATCAACCATTTCCCAGGCTGAACAGCAAGACCGATTTCTTGCCCGTGGTGAGTTGGGAGAATTGTCCAGTTTTTTCAGCTCTGGTCTCAAGCGCCTGGAAATTGCTCAGACGCTGACCAGAAATTCTGAGCTAATTGTGTCACGAGCGGCAAATCGAATCTTTGTCGGAGGTTCGCCCATGTCGTACCTCGAAAAGCCAGAACCAGACAAGGTGATGGTGACCATGGGCGGCAACCCCTTAGACATGCAGGAATCGATGAAGCTAGGGACGGCGACTTATGTTGAAAGTCGCGGCGGCTTCTTAGAAGGAGTTCGCTCTCTCTTTAGTGCCTCACCCAGCGGCCCGACGCCTCCAGGCTTCAGACCCATTAACGTTGCTCGGTATGGGCCAAGCAACATGCAAAAGTCTCTGCGAGATTTGAGCTGGTTTTTGAGGTATCTCACCTATTCAATTGTCGCTGGCGACCCCAATATTATTTCAGTCAACGTTAGGGGTCTCAGAGAGATTATCGAAAATGCCTGTTCTGGAGAAGCTACGATCGTGGCTATTCGAGAAATGCGTCAGGCTTCGGT
>JBARXP010000063.1:0-16961 GCA_049647405.1 Elainellaceae cyanobacterium
GGGGCCTGTTAACTTGCGAGCGGCATCCTTAAGGGTTGCTTTGATGGGGTCGCTGAGCATTGTTTGTGAGAAGGCATCGACATCCCTTCCACTCTGACAGGTATCCTTTTTGTGTGCAAGTCCCTTAGGCTACTGGCTGTAGCTATCAAGACTGAGATTGGACGTGTTGGGAGCTAATCGGCCATGGCAATTTCTCACCGCAGATCGCTTCTGATGCGATCGCTCAAGGCGAAGTTATCAACCCTTAAACGACCGAAGGTTTGGGGGGCAGCGACAGTGGTGTTGCTGGCTAGCTATGTCGGATTGGAGTACCTCATTCATCCTGAACGCCTGCGATTTGCGGGAGGCACGGACTCAGAGACTGGCGCAGCGAATGACACAACGAATCAGGCAATTGGCGATCGCCCCCTGCCTCTGTCAGATGACAATGGCATCGGAGTCGGTATCGGAGTCGATATTGATAGCCTGCCGCTGTTGTTTGACGAGATTCGAGTGAATGACGGGACTGTTTCTCCTTCTCCCGAAATCTCTGCTGAGACAGAAAGAGAAGCGTCATCCGAAAATTTTGAAGCAGATCAGGGCAGCCAGAACTCTTCTCGCTCAACTAATAATCCTTATGGCAATCCTTATGGTTTGTTGAATGAGAATGAGAGCAATATGTTGAGCGACGAGGACTCCAGAACGTCAGATATTTTCTACGGGCAATTATTTTCAGCCCCGCCTCCAGCCCCGACATCCTCTCCTTTTGCCTTACAGGGCAGCGCTGAATCTGATGAAGAAAGGCTTACACCTTCCTCTGCTTGGGGGCTTAGCTCACCTCGCTCGACCCCTTCTTCGTCATCAAGGATGTCTCCGTTGCAGGATGCCTTGGGTCAGCAGGCTGCTGATCTTTCGAATCAGTCTGAATCTCGCTCGACGATTTTTGAGGCATCGCCTTCTGGAAGATCGCCGTTGAGTGCCGAATTCACCCCCAATGTCAGTTATCCCGGTGCTGTCTCATCTCCTAGCCCAGGCACAACAGGCTATACGTCGCCAGCTGCGTTGCGATCGCCTACCAACCTTTACACTGGGCTCACCAATCCTTCTATTCCGAGTTCAGCTCCGAGTTCAGCCGTCACTCCGACACCGACGACATCTGGAACGCTTGGTCGTGGCGTGACTCTGCCACCGTCGGTGCCATATCAGGCGTCACCCAATTCGATGGGCTATCCCAGCGCTATTCCAGGAACTGTCACTCCAGGAACAACACCCTATTCTGGAGTGACGGGTTTGAATCAAACAGAGGCATCAGGGGTTATCGTGTTGCCCAACGCACAGCCGAATGTCTCTAGCCCGTTGAACCCTAATCGTCGCTATACGGGGGGCGGTAGAAACGGAGAGATGAATACGTTTTCGAATCCGTAGCTGCGTTCAAGAATGGCAGCCGCTGTATCTTCTATCCGTTCAAACAAGTAGGGCGCGTCAGCCGTCGGTTCCATTTCGCTAACTTCGGTGACGCGCCCAATCTAAACATAAGAGCCTAATATTCCTATTAATTGTCTATCAATTAATAAGGCCCAAACATCTCATTTGCAGAGCATGTCGGCTCATCGCTGTGGAAAAAGTCGTCTAGCAGATTCATAATGCTGTCTCGATCGAGAAAGCCACTCTTATCGACATCAATCAGCGGAAAGACCCGTGGCGCATAGACGGGGGAAACGTTGAAAATACTCAAAAACTCCCCCCATTCGGACTCACAAATCTTGCCATCTTCATCGGCGTCAAACGCTTCGACGACTAAGTTCATCAGTGTTCGGAGACTCTTCTGATATTGACCCGAATCATTGAGAACGGCATCATAATAGGCGAGCCACTCTTCTAGATTAATTTCACTATTGTCAGACTTATCTGCGGCGGCGTTTAGGTATTTCCAGTCCATCTTGAACTGATTGATCAGGGTGAGATAGCGGGGCGATCGCAGCGACCAGTTACGGCGATCGGCAAGCTTTTTCGCAATTTGCTCAAAGTTTTGAGCTACGATGCAGCCGCTACAGTCTGCATCATACATACTGAAATATTTGACGAGCTTACGGGTTTGCAATTCAGTGAGCATATTTACACTTCTCCTCAAAAATGGTGGACACAAGACAATGCAAACTCTTCAACGTCCATACTATGATGCAAGAGGAAGATAAATTTTTGTAACATACTTTGACTTCATCCTCTAAACCTCTCGACATTATGCCTACAGCCACCACCTGGCATCGGCTTTGTCCCCTTTGGACTGGGGATGAAAAGATTGTTCAGCAAGGGATTCCCCACGAACAGCTTTCTCCAACTTGGCAGGTCTTACTGTTGGGTGATGGCTCTCCGACCCGGCATTTACAGCTGCTGACAGGTGAGGCTACAGAAGTCGATATCATCGATATGTCGCACATTGGCAATCACAAGGATGACGCTCCCGCGCTGATTCAAAAAGTGCCTGGGCCTCGCTTGCGTCGGCAGGTGTGGCTCAAGACCTCTTCCGGCCAGCGGCTTGCCTATGCGACTTCATGGTGGGAAGCGAGTCATGTAGATGAGTATTTGCAGAATCGATCGTTGCCGATTTGGGCCAGTCTGGCTCGGCTTAGAACAGAGCTGTATCGAGACGTGCGAGGCATCTGCTGTGGGACTTCAAGCGTCTTGGAGGAAGCCTTTGGAGAGTCAGGCCCGCTGTGGGGCAGGCATTACCTGTTTTGGCATGATGGGCAACCCCTAACGCTGATTTACGAGGTCTTTTCTCCTTATCTCCAGCGTTATCTCGGTTCAATGTAGACAGGACTTACGCCCCACTCGCCTAAGCCTGAATAAACTTGTTGAAAGGGTAGGCGCGTCGCGCCCACCCTTTCAACAAACTGCGTAAGTCATGGTAGAGATTGTGTCTAGGTCTAAACGATTGGGTGAGAACGGTAAGGATTCAGCGACAATGGTTAGAGGGTCGATGGTCAGAGTATGGATGGTATCTCAGATTCAGGTGAAATTCGCTTGAAGCCCATAGGTAGCAATACTTTGAGCTATGCTTTGAGTAATGCTTTGAGCGATCGCAGCATAGACTTGTAAGTCGAATGCGCCCCTCGGACAACTGGATATTTTTGCTGTCGGTTCCTGCAAAAACATACAAGACGGCGATCGCCCCCTTGCCTATACTGCTAGCAATCTTTCATTGCTAATCCGTCGATGAGTCACCACACTCCTCCCAAAGAACAGGTCAAATTTTGGCGCGACCCCGCCTTGCGTAACCTGGAGATGCTAAGCGCGACTTACATTACCTATGCCTTTGCTCGCCATGCCCACGAAGGATTTGGCATTGCTATTGTCGAATCTGGTGCCATGGAATTTGATTATCTCGGCACAACCCACATCGCCCCAGCCGGAAGTGTTGTGGTGACCCATCCGGGTGAAATACATACGGGGCAAGCTGTTTTAGAGACGGGGTGGACTTATCGCACGTTGTTGCCTGCGGTCGATTGGTTTCAGCAAGTGGCGGAAGATCTAGCCAGCCGCCCGCGATCGCTTCCCTATTTTTCGTCGCCTGTGATTCAAGACTCGCAGCTCAACCAGCAGTTTGTGGCTCTTCACCGCGTCTTGGAGCGATCGCCATCGCCATTGGAGAGAGAATCTCGCTTTCTCTGGGGTCTGGCTCAGTTGGTGCGCAACCATGGGAGCGATCGCCCCTCTATCAAATCGATTGGCTCAGAGCAGCGTACTGTGCAGCAAGTCCAAGATTATGTCATGGCTCACTACAGCACAAACCTAACCTTAGACGAACTCGCCCAGTTGGTTCAGCTCAATCCGCTGCGGCTGCTGAGAACCTTTCGCAAGCACACGGGTTTGCCGCCCCACGCTTACCTCAATCATGTGCGGGTCGATCAGGCTAAGCGACTGCTGACAGCGGGCTGGTCAATTACAGATGCTGCCTTAGAAACTGGATTCACCGACCAGAGCCATTTGCATCGTCACTTTAAGAAACTGGTAGGCGTGACGCCAGGGCAATATGCCAAGGGTGCAAAAACATACAAGATTTAGTGCTGCTCTCTCGATAGGCTGATGTTCATTAAGATTCAGTCAATACAGCAGCTATGTCACATAAAACTTCGTGGTTTCACTCGATATCAGAACCAGGCACTGGGCGATCGCGCCCCACCTCACCCGCTGCTGAATTTTGGGCGGGTGCCCGCGACATGATTCCCCTGGTGATTGGTGCGATTCCTTTTGGGATCATTTTTGGCACCTTGGCGACCAGTGCGGGCCTCTCAGTGGCGGCGACTCTGGCCATGTCGGCTCTGGTGTTTGCGGGGTCGTCTCAATTTATCGCCGTGGGCATGGTCGCCGCTGGCACAGGCTGGCTGCTGATAGTGCTCACGGCATTGATTGTTAACTTGCGTCACTTACTCTATTCCGTCAGCCTCGTGCCCTATGTCAAAGGACTGTCGCAGCGGTGGAAGATAATGCTGGGCTTTGGGTTGACTGATGAAGCCTTTGCCATCGCCATTCGCCGCTATGAGACAGGCGATCGCTCTCCGTTTAAGCACTGGTATCACTTCGGCGCGGCGCTAGCCATGTATGTCAACTGGCTGCTGTGTAGCGTGTTGGGTGTTACCGTCGGGCGCATGATCCCCAATGCGGCAGAGTGGGGTCTAGACTTTGCCATGTCTGTCACGTTTATCGGCATGGTTATTCCGTATCTTAAGACTCGACCCATGGGCATTGCCGTGGTTGTAGCAGGTGTTGTCGCTGTTTGGGCTCATCCGCTGCCCCACAAACTCGGGCTGATGGTGGCGGCGATCGCCGGAATTGCCGCTGGAGCGTGCAGCGAACGATTTTTTAATGCAGGTTCCAAGCCAAGGTCTACGCTTTCCTGATGAGTCTTTGCCTTAAACCGACTCTGGAATTCGTATTTTCTGAATGGAAGGCTCTGAATTTGACCATGCACCCACCGATCGCACGGTCAATCTATCCCTTAAATCTACTAAATCCACGCTATCAACCTCATGGATGATTGATCATGAATATGAATGAAGTGCTCATCGTTGCTGGAATGGCGATCGCCGCCTTTGCCATTCGCTACACCATGTTTGCAGCCAGCAGTCGCATTACTCTGGCTCCTTGGGTATTAAATGCATTGCGTTACGTGCCGCCTGTGGTGCTGACAGCCATTGTCGTGCCAGAAGTATTGCTAAATGAGGGGTCTCTCCACATCAGCCTTTTGAATGCCCGTCTCGTGGGGGCGATCGCCGCTGGCGTCATAGGAGGGCTGACCCAAAACCTCCTTCTGACTATTGTCTTGGGCATGGCGGTGTTCTTTGGCTGGCAGGGAGTTCTAACTCTTTAAGCTGTGACGGAAGAAATGTGTCAGACAGATTTGCGCTACAGTTTCATCAGCCAGATGAATATTTCTTCATTTCATGGCTCGTGCTGAATGGCTCTAGGAGACACCCATTGAAAATGCTTACCAACCGGGTCTTTTGCCTAGCCTCTAGGATGTTCTGCCTTTCTACCCTGTGGGTACATTCAGCTTGTCAACTGCCACCCCTAACCCCTACCCGATAAACTATGGCGTTTAAGCCTTTTCGTTTGCGTAACCGCTCCGCCTATGTTTTGAGTGGTTTGATGGCGATCGCCATTATTATCGCTACATCCATTAGCCCTGCCGCATTTTCACAAGATATCTCACAAGATATTAATGACTCTCTCAGACAGCTTCCTGCACAGGAGCAAGCTGCCTTGCAAGGCGGAGATGCGACCGTCACGGGTGGCAATGGTCAATTTACAGGACGAGTGCTGATCAATGCGTCCGCTCCTGAAGTTTGGCAAGTCTTAACCGATTACGACAACTTCGAGCGCTTTTTTCCCAATATTGAAACTAGTCGGTTGTTAGAGTCTTCGGACAACCGGAGTGTCTTCGAACAGATCAATGTCGTGCAAGTATTTTTGTTTACCCAGAGAAGCCGCATTGTAGTGGCATCTACGGAAAATTATCCTCAACAGATTGACTTTAGCCTTGTTGAAGGCGATTTAGAGAGCTTGCAGGGATCGTGGCAGATTGAATCCATCTCGTCTTCTCCTAACCAAGTGCTGATCACTCACCAGGTTTCGGTCGAGCCCAATCAAGGGGGAGCCGTGAGAAACGTGTTCTTCGGAATTTATCAAAACGTGCTAGAAGATACTCTTGCGGCGCTTAAACAGGAAGCAGAGCGACGAATCAATTCTTAGCCCTAAACCGTTGAAGATGAGGCTGTTGCCCAGATATTTGGCGATCGCGGCTCTATTCGTCAGCCTCATTTCCAGTATCTACTGGCCGATCCCTAAACCTTCGCGGCGAAAGCGCTCAAAACGTCGTTCAAAATCGGTCAGCGTTCCCTATAGCGAAGCCTATAACGATTAAACAAAGCCTCTACATGTGCGGTAGTAGATGTGCGGTAGGAGATGTGCAGTGGGCGATTATACGCTCACTGCTACTCATCTCTAATTGAAGTTACGTTTGCAGTCAATTCAGATTACAGACTTCAGAATCATCTGAGCGGCGCGATCGCACACTCCAACGGTGCCGAGGGCTTGCCGCATCCGTTCATAGCCCTCTCGCATCGCCTGACGCTGGGTTTCATCGGTCAAGAGTTGGAGAGCGGCCTGGGTCAACGCCTCAGGAGTCGCCTTCTCTTGGAGAAACTCAGGCACCACAGGCTCCATATTCACCAGATTAGGCGGCGACATAAACGGAATCGAAAACTTCAAAATGTGTGTGGCAATCCATGCGGTAATGGGGTGAACTCGATACACTACGAGCTGCGGCACATCGAGAATAGCCAGCTCCAGATTCACCGTGCCCGATTTGGCGATCGCCAAGTCGGCAGCAGACAAAACCGTCCGCACATCCTCAGAGACGAGAGTGGCTCGCAGGCCATAGCGCTGAACAGCAGACTCAATGGCAGAACGATATTGCTCAAGCGACACCGGAATCCAAAAATGAGCGGTTGGGACTTGTGCCTGAATGCGTTGAGCCGCCGCAAACATCACGGGCATGAGATGGCGAATTTCTTGGCGGCGAGAGGCGGGCAATAAGGCGATCGCCACCTGAGATTCTGGAATGTTCAGTCTGCGGCGGGCTTCATCTCGGCTCACCACTCCCTGCATCCGGTCAACGAGAGGATGACCGACCCACTCTACATGGGCTCCATGGGCTTTGTAGTAGCGAGCCTCTTCTGGAAAAATGGCTAAGATTTGGTCAACGGTGCGAACGAGGTGCTCGGTATTGCGGCTACCAAGAGACCAGACCCACTCCTGCGGCGCGATGTAGTAGAGAATCGGAGTCTGGGGAAAGCTCCGCCGAATGTAGCTGCCCATGCCTAGGTTTGGCCCCAAATAGTCAAGTAAAACCACGACATCGGGCGGGTTTTTGTCTAAATATCGCTGGGCTTGTCGCTGAACACGCAACGTCGGCAACACAAACGGCAAAGATTCAACTAACCCCACAGAGCCGATGCTTTGGGTTAGAGCTAAGACATTAGCCCCTGCCGCTGCCATGCGATCGCCCCCCAAGGCCACAATGTCTAAGGAAATTCCAAGACTTTCGGCCTGACGATAGAGCGCTTCAACTAGCATCGCCCCCTGCAAATCACCTGACACCTCTCCCGTGCTAATCAGAATACGCACAGTTTTAGGTGCGGTTGTCGCTCGCTGTACCCCAACCTCCACGGCTATGACTCCATCGAATCCTGAGAGTGAGAAGGCGTTGACGTATCTGGGCGTAGCCCGTATCGCTTCGACTTCCCCGGAATTGCCCCTCGACGGCTTGGCGTATGACTCATGCGTAAAAAGTTGTGGAGATGGTGAACCGATTCGTCAGAGCTAAGCAGCTCAAGCTGATCTAGGGCTTCCGATAAGGTCGCTCCAGAACGATATAGAATTTGAAATGCCTTTTTTAAGGATTGAAACGTCGTGCCGTTGTTGGCTTCGGTTAAGCCAGCACGCCGCAGCCCGACTTGGTTGAGCGATCGCACCCGAGCAGGGCTGCCCTCCACCAACATATAGGGCGGTACATCACGGTCAATGCGACTCATGCCACCCACCATGGCCAAACAGCCAATATGAACAAACTGATGAATCCCCAAAACCCCACCGATCACAGCACGAGATTCGATATGAACATGCCCAGCCAGCGCCACACTGTTGGCAATCACAATTTGATTGGCTAAAACACAGTTGTGCGCCACATGAACATAAGCCATGAGGAGATTTTCATCACCGATTACGGTCGCCTCATCTTCCCGTGTCGCTCGATTGATCGTGACATATTCACGAATTCGGTTGCCATCGCCAATCTTCACGAGGCTAACAGAGCCGTCATACTTCAAATCTTGAGGTTCTAGCCCGATGGCAACTCCAGGAAAGAGCTGATTGCGTTCTCCGATTTCTGTCCAGCCATCAATTACGACGTGGGGGCCAATGACAGTTCCAGCTCCTACTACTACGCGCTCTCCCAACACAGAGTAAGGCCCAACCCTCACCGTAGGGTGAAGCTGAGCTTTAGGATGAACAACTGCGGTAGGGTGAATCAGTGCAGACAAGGACAGAGCTCCAACTGTAATTAGTCTACCAATGAGAACATCAATTCTCCCTCAGCAACCAGTTGTCCTTCGACAGTGGCGCGTCCTTGCATCTTGCCAAAACGACGACGTTTGACTGACAGGAGTTTTACCGTCATCACAAGCTGGTCTCCGGGCACGACAGGGCGGCGAAAGCGAACCTTATCGATGCCAGCAAACATCAGCAGCCCTTCCGGCACATCAGGCAGCTGAGTCAATACAACTCCGCCCACTTGAGCCATTGCTTCAACTATAAGGACTCCAGGCATAATCGGACGACCGGGGAAATGCCCTTGAAAGTGAGGCTCGTTGAACGTGACATTTTTGATGCCGACGGCTTGTTCGCCCGGAACGTAGTCGATGATGCGATCGACAAGAGCAAACGGGTAACGGTGAGGCAAGAGCTGCTGAATTTCTTCAACAGTAAACACTGTTTTATAGGTTGGTGATTCAACAACATCTTCAGGTTGAGTGGTCACTGCGGTGGACTGCACCGTAGATGACTCAACGGCTGCAGAATCGACAGCGGCAGAGGTTGTTGAGGTATGAGCATCAGTCAATGTGGACATGGGCAACTCTGATTACAGGTACAGAATTGAAACGGAGCGACACCAGCCATCGCTCTCAAGACTCTTATACAAACCCTAAAGTCATTGCTCTGCAAGCTGGTGCAGCGCATTGGCAAGTTGAACATGCAAATGATGGCTGGCTTTGTAAGCCATTACATGAGCTTGAGGCAATGAACCCGCTAAGCTCAAGTCTCCTACCAAGTCTAAGAGTTTATGGCGCACTGGCTCATTTGAATATCTCAAGGGAGGGTTTAACCACCGTTGATCATCGCACACCAGGGCGTTATCCAGACTACCACCTTTAATTAACCCTTGCTGCCTTAGTGCCTCAACTTGATGAGCGAGACCAAAGGTACGAGCTGGGGCGATCGCCTCTTGAAAGTCTTCTCCGTCAGGCGACCAACTTTGCCACTGTTGGCCAATGGCCTCAGAAGCAAAATCAATGCCGTAGGTGAGCCGACAATGAGAGGCAGGCAGAGCCGCCACAAATGCATCTTTTTCTTGAATCCATATGGGCTCAGAAATCACTATACGATGCCGAGGAGCAGATTGAGGAACAACTCCGGCCTGGGCGATCGCCTCCGTCCAGATCTGAGCCGAGCCGTCAAGCAGAGGAATCTCAGCGCCGTTCACTTCAATCTGGGCGTTATCGACGCCCATGCCCACCAGTGCGGCGAGAAGATGCTCTACAGTGCGTATTTTGGCCTGAGACTGCCGCTTTGCCTGAGCTTCGGGTAAAGCCCCAGATATCTCTGGGGCGGCCAATTCTGTAGAAAGAAGCGTCTGTACGACCCGGTCGGCTCGGGCTGGAATCAAGGGCAAATCAGCTAGGTCAGTTCTCACAAAAACGCGCCCAGTGCCCTCAGCAGCGGGCATGATGTTCACGGTGACGTGCTGCCCAGAGTGAAGCCCGACACCGTGAAGCTCAACGCTAGTGGCGAGGGTGTGCTGCATGTCATGCTCTTGGCGTACTGACAATGGATTGGGCGATAGGTTGGGCGATCGCTGCAACATAGCAATAACTCAGGGCTAAGGAATTTGGTCAAGAAGCGAAGTCAAGAAAAAATATTCGAGACTGAGATCCAGTTCGTGCCTCAGAGGATGTTTGAGAAGTCGTCAATGCTACTTCAGATCCCCCCTTTGCTCCGCTTGAAAAGCTAATCTCGTAGGGGTTTTGCGGAAACCCACGACAGGTCGATCCGAACACCCGCCCCGCAAGTAAACTGCGGGCTAGTCGGTCAAGTCCACTTCAAGTGGACTGGAGGCTTCAACCCCTGATGCACCCCGACACTAACCCATTTCAATGGGTTTTCTCCAGTAGCCCGCAATTCATTTGCGGGTAGGACTAGCGGATCCTCAGCAAACAGAATGAGATGCACACGATCAAAGTCAAGCAAGGGATGAAAACCCCTACAAGATTATCTTGAAAAGAGGGCAACCCTAGTTCAAAGTCCCCCTTTTTTCTAGCGTTAGCGGCGCGGAGCGCGGGGATTTAGGGGGATCAGTATTGTTCCAGCGTGTTGTCTAATATTTTTCAAACATTCTCTCAAGTCTCTTCTGCATGTCTTCGATAAAAAGTGCTTAACTCTAGCGACTTGATTAAGGCTCTGTTAGAGGCTTTTAACCATCTGAACAGTTGACACCGTGAAATTCTACGTGATTCTTCTCTGGCTCAAGTTAAGCCTTGTGCCTGCACTATAATACCCCTCTAACTGTTCTTCCTTTTTGGCATCAAAATTCAGCTGGAGAAGAAAGATGCAGCGATGACGTAGCGCAGCAGTTGTAGCGCAGCGGTTTTAGATTAAGACAAAGATCCAGGACTTACGCATTTTGTTGAAAGGGTGGGCGCGTCGCGCCCACCCTTTCAACGAGTTTATTCAGGCTTAGGCGAGTTGTGCGTAAGTTCTGAGATCATTCAACTATCGTCTTTTGAAGAGGAACTGATACTAAAGAGGAACCAAAACGTTATGCCGAAGTCTTTAGAGCAAAACATCATGGATAAAGCATGATGTTTTCTTATCGATATGCATAAAGATTCTTAAGTATCTTGTGCTAGGTGACTTTTATCATTCACTCTATAAGGTGGCTACTTGAATATTTGGAGAAAGAGGGTCTTGTTCCTCATTCATAACTGCCAATTATGTTAAGGTTCCAGTTTTTAAATCACTAGAGCTACTGAGCCTTTAAATAAGCCTCTACCACTCGATTTGGCGGGCCTTACCCATGAAACTCGATACATCTACTGGCAGTCCTCGGATACTTTTGGTCAGCAATGACGACATATTGACCCAGCACATGAGCCTTGATCTCAACGAATCAGGTTATGAGACCGCGATCGCCTCTAACGCAGAAGCGACCCTGTCACAGACCCAAGATTTTTCCCCAGCTTTGATTGTGATTGACCGTATGCTCACGGGAGAGTCGGGTCTTGACTTGTGCAGCCGCCTTCGGACTTTTGGTCTGCGAATGCCGCTGTTGATGATGATGTCGCGTGATGCCGTTGGCGATCGCGTCGCCTGTCTCGAATCAGGAGCGGATGATTACTTTCTCAAGCCTTACCGCACCGATGATTTTTTGCGCCTCATCAATTTTTATTTGCAGCCTAGCGCAGAGGAAGGCGAGGAGCTACGGTTTGCTGATTTAGTATTAGATTTGGCAAATCGACAGGTAATTCGGAGCGATCGCGCCATTGAGCTGACCGTCAAAGAATTTGAACTGCTGAAGTATCTAATGGAACATCCCCGTGAGGTGATGACCCGCGAACAAATTCTTGAAAACGTCTGGGGCTATGACTTCATGGGCGAGTCAAACGTGATTGAAGTGTATGTGCGCTACCTGAGACTCAAAATTGAAGAAGAAGGAGAAAAGCGGCTGATTCAAACGGTGCGAGGTGTGGGATATGTTTTGCGAGAAAATTAACGGTGACCGGAAAATGAGCGTGAGACTACGTATAACGAAAGCATTGGTTTTATGTAGCGTAGGGTTGAGCCTGCTGGTTTTGGGATGTGCTCAATCATCTCAAGGGTCGAGTCCGTCTTCTGATACGGGTTCTGAACCGTCAACGCTCTCTGACTCTTCTTCTGAAGTCACTTCTTTGCCGTCAACGTCTAAGCAAACTCAGGTGGGACAGCGCTTGTCGATTTCTGCCCAAGTCATGCTCGGGGGTGAAATGATTGATCTTGAAGTCGCCACAACGCCTCGGCAACAGGCGATTGGGTTGATGTTTCGCCCAGAGATTCCTGCCAATCAGGGGATGCTGTTTCCCTTTGCCCCGCCGCGTCCGGTCAATTTTTGGATGCGCAATGTGCAAGTGCCGCTCGATATGGTGTTTTTGCGCCAAGGCGAAATTGTAGCGATCGCCCACAGTGCTCCCCCCTGCACCACTGCGACATGCCCAACCTATGGCCCCGATGTGCCCGTTGACTCTGTGCTCGAATTGGGGGGCGGACGCGCCACCGAGTTGGGATTAACGGAAGGTGACACGATCGACATTCAGTTTCTCGATCCAGACCCAGAGCAAGCTTCTTCCCCTTGAAGGTATAGCTATGTCCTAAGGCTCCTGGCTGTAGCGATATCACTCATTCAACAAACATTCTGGTTCAATAAGCATTCCGGGAATATTCTGGTTCGGTCAAACATAGTTGCAAACATGATTGCATCGGTATCAGCACCCTTGCAGAACTCTTACAACCTTTTCGAAGATGTTTGCCATAACGAATACTCCATTGATTTTCTAAGGAAATCAAGCGTCTCTAAGAGCATCAAACCAGCGTCGCAGTTGTTGTTGGCAAACTTGCTCAAAAATACCGCCATAGGTTTGAAGATGATGGTTTGAACAGGCACTATTGGGCAGGTTTAAGACCGTGTGAATCGCTCCTGTCTTTGGATCGTCTACTCCATAAACGAGAGTTCCTATTCTTGCTTGAATGATGGCCCCCGCACACATCGGACAAGGTTCGAGGGTGACATACAAGGTACACCGATTGAGTCGCCATTGCCCCAGCGATCGCCCTGCTGTTCTCAGAGCAATCATCTCAGCGTGAGCAGTGGGATCATGATCACGCTCGCGGCGATTTTCTCCCTCTGCCACAAGCTGGTTTTTATCGTCAACAACAACAGCTCCAACGGGCACCTCGCCTGCTTCTCCAGCCTCATGCGCTAGGGCGATCGCCCGCCGCATCCAGTGCTGATGTCGCGGGTAGTCAGAATGCTGAATGCCTGCAAGTGGCGAAAAAGGCGACATAGAGCAAGAGCAGCTTAGATGGGCCTAAAACAAAATCCTCAGATTCAAGCCTCAGAACCCAAAGAATCTTGACCTGAAGAGTCTGGTGCTTGAAAAGACTGCATGAGTAGAGCATCAAGCTTGCCTTGACCCTCTAGGGCATGTAGATCATCACAGCCCCCAATATGCTGATGATTGATCAAAATTTGAGGGACACTTCGACGACCGTCGGCTCGTTCGGCCATCTTGGCCCGCGCGGCTTCATCGCCGTCAATTTTGTACTCGGTGAAATTGACGCCTTTCCACCACAAGAGCAGCTTTGCTCGAATGCAATAGGGACAAAGTTGCCAAGTGTAAATCTCGACATTTGCTGTCATCTGCTCAGCATGACGATTCAGAATGGAATTGAGAAAGTCAAACATAGAAAGCTCTCCATATTGATCTCAGGCTTGATTCAAAATTTTGAGAGAATGTTTGAAAAGTATTAAACAACACGCTGGAACAATACTGATCCCCCTAAATCCCCCTTGAAAAGGGGGACTTTGATTCCGGTTCCCCCTTTTTCAAGGGGGGCTAGGGGGGATCTAAAGTCGCATTGACGACTTCTCAAACATCCTCTGACTGCAAAAACAATAAAACCTGGCATAAATCTTGGCTGCAAGCTAGATTTTAAGCCCTATTTTTCAGCCGTATGTGGCTCAAGCCACAGAGGACGAAGACCCGCGAAGAAAGTGCGATCGCTGATTTACAACATTTCTGGATCTGAAGACGAGTCTGGGTTGGGAATCGACGGACGTTGTCGCTCAGCCTCAATCACAATGGGTTCGAAGGGTTCTACATCGTGCCCAAGAGCCTGCATCTGCTCCTTGAGCATTTTGAGCGTGTCTTGATAACAAAAAATTGCCCCGTCAAAAAATGCCAGATCAGCTTCAGTTTGAGATTTTTCGTCATGATCTAGGGCTTGAAAGAGCCGTTTGTGAACAGCAGCAATGTAGGCTTTGAGAAATTCGTGTAGTTCTGAATTCACGAGGATGCGCTCGGTAGACTAGCTCAGTTTTGTTACGATATCTAATCCATCAGGCTATCATGTGCGATCGCTTCAATGGATCGCTGAACCTTCGAGATTACTGGACTAAGGCATTGGCAGCTAAGTGTGGATACTCGTTCAGCAGATCCGGCTGGCGGCACAGGTTCCATGCGCAAGTTTAATGTGCAGCAGCAATTCTCATTTTGGCGGCAGGCTAAGTTTGCACCCTTTTGGTTTTCAGTGATTCCTAATTAAGTTAGGATATTAGATCCTTGCTTCCTTCGGGTCAGAGTTGACGTGACATATCTTGTTTCACAATAGATGTGTTTCACAATAGATGCTTCACAATGGAAAGTCTAAAACTCAGTCCTGATGAGGAGGCCAAAGACCATAAGGCAATTGGAGAGCATTAATGAATACCTACGAAACCATGTATATTCTTCGCCCTGATCGGGCCGAAGAGCAAATTGACCAGATCATTGGCAAATATCAATCCATCTTGCAAGAGCAAGGGGCACAAGATATTCAGACTCAGCATCGCGGCAAGCGTCGCCTCGCCTATGAGATTGATGATTTCAGGGAAGGTATCTACGTTCAAATGAACTACGAAGCTCCTGGGGCAGCGATCGCCGTTATGGAGCGTGACATGCGCCTGACTGAAGAAGTCATCCGCTATCTCACCCTCAGAAGCGAGCCCGTAGCAGAAGCTGCACCCGTCGATTAAAGCCGACGCGCTAATCTGAGTCGAACATTCACTGCAGTCCACAAAGTTCGATTCATATAGCGCTACGCGGTTACTGTAAAATCAACATTTGGGGGGAAACCGCGCGGCTTCCCCCCAAATGTTGGTCTAACTAGATTTATAGAGACAGAAAGCAATAGGAGGAGCATGGGTCACATGCTCCTCCTATTTTTATAGCCATCAGCTTGACACGCTGAATACTGTTCGCTCTCTAGGCTCTGAAGCTTCAAGAGTGTTCACGAAAAATGTCGCATCAGGCGAATCTTGAGAGTCTACGGCAAGCAGTCAATATAATTTTCGACATCCCAATCAGTCGTCGTCGCTAGAAAACGCTCCCATTCATCTCGCTTATACCAGGTGAAGACCTGATACATCTCCCCAGGCATCGCAGATTTAATAACTTCATCGTTGTCAAGGCGCTCAAGGGCTTCACCCAAAGACATGGGCAGCTTCTTCACCTTTTTCCCTGCTTCCATCGCTTCATAGAGATTTCGGGTCTCTGGCTCTCCGGGGTCGAGGTTACGCTTAATGCCATCATCAAACGCCTTGAGAATGGCAGCAGCCATAAGGTAAGGATTCACCATAGAGTCTACAGCTCGGTACTCAAATCGACCTGGAGCAGACACCCGTAGACCACAGGTGCGATTTTGAAATCCCCAGTCAGCATAAACAGGAGCCCACAGTCCTGTATCCCACAATCGACGGTAGGAATTGACGGTGGAGCAGCCGATCGCCGTCAAAGCTCCCAAATGCTCAATCACACCACCAATGGCGTTAAGGCCAATGGGGCCAGGTTTTGTTTTTGAAAGAGAAGGGTCGGGCATGAAGGTATTGTCGCCTCCCTTGAGATAGCTAAAGTTGCTATCTAGGCCAGGGAGAGTTTCTAGGTCAAAATCCTTAACCCGCTCTTCGCCGCCATACCAGAGCGATAAATTGTGGTGGCATCCGTTAGCTGAAACACCCATAAACGGTTTTGCCATAAAGCAGGCAATGAGGCCAAACTCTCGGGCTACCTGGGCACAAATCTGTCGGTAGGTGGTGAGGCGATCGCACGTTTTCAGTGCGTCATCAAACATAAAGTTGAGTTCGAGTTGCCCTGGTGCATCTTCATGGTCGCCTTGAATCATGTCTAGCCCCATGGCTTGAGAATATTCAATCACACGGAGAAAGACAGGACGCAGCTCTTCAAATTGATCGATGTGATAGCAGTTTGGCTTCGTTTTACCGCCATCGGGCAGCCCATCAGCTCCCTTTTTCAACCACATCATTTCGGGTTCGGCACCATGACGCAGATGTAGCCCCTTATGATCGGTCTGAAACTGAGCATGAATGCGCTTCAGGTTGCCGCGACAGTCAGAGGTCAGCACGGCACCGGGGTTTTCTGGCTCCTCACGGTTGCGAAAGCATGTGCAATACACTCGTGCCACCCGCGAATCCCAGGGCAGTTGGCAAAATGTTTCAGGATCAGGAATGGCGACTAATTCTGAAGCTTCAGGGCCATAACCAATGTAGTTATTGTGGCGATCGACGTAAAGGTTTGCAGTAGAACCATAAACCAGCTGAATACCCCGCTCTGCAATCGCTTCCCAATGATCTGCAGGAACTCCCTTGCCGACGATTCGGCCAGTGACAGAGATGAACTGGTAGTAGATGTACTTAACGCCCAGGTCGTTAATCTTGGCCCGGACTTGTTTAACGTATTCATCTCTTCCTTCCTGTTGAACACAGAGCTCAAGATCCGTGAGGGCATCTGTCTTTGGCAAGGTTCCAGTCACAATTTCACTCCTGATAAGGGCTTAGC